>DAORHY010000015.1:0-24080 GCA_035438225.1 Bacteroidia bacterium | reverse complement strand
ATTGTCCACCCCTTGAGGCACGTAAATTCCGGTTGATATTCCCCCTGCACTCCGGAAGGCTGTTGCTGCAATAGGTCCTGCACCCAGAACTGAATTTTTGTTGACAACAAACACAGGGCATCCGTCAAAGGTTGTCGGGTTGAAACGTACGCCTCCGATATACAATGCATTCGCATCCAATCCGAATGTTGGATAGTCAAGGAATTTTCCATTGTCTCCGGCAGGTGCGACAAGATTGAATTGAAAATAAAAGAAAGTGAAAGATGCAGAACCGGTGATTGCGGGTCCATTGCTGACTGCCAGCACAACGCGGTTGTTTGTGCCCGCAACATTAATAGCCACAACAAACCATCGCTGAGTCAGACGATCGTAGCGTACATGTGGATCACTGACAGTAGAGCCGTTTCTTACACTTGAAAAGAATGCATCCATCGTCAAATTCAATGCCCCCAGTACTCCCGATTTATTGTACACACGGATCCTTCCGTTCGCCACGGTGAGAATCTGAGTAGGGCCAACAGCACCATTGCAGTCTGGGGGTATATACCCGGAGACATTTGATGCCGCTGCAAGAAAACTGGTTCCGATTGCCTGGGTCGCAGTAAATGTATTTCCGGCACCGGTTCCGTTTCTTTCCTGTGTTTTATTTTCTACACTGGTGGAAGAAACAGTTGGAGCATCAGGGTTGTTTTGTTTGTTCAGGTGTGTTTCGTGTTCTCTCAGCTCCCGAAAATGAATTACTTTATCCGGATTCTGTGATGACATTAATTCATTCACCGTTTTGGTGATTCCCATAGCACCGGTCCACAGGCCCTGGTCGGTCACCTGTTGAGCAGAGATTGTTACTGCACCCTGATAGAACAGAAGCAGCAGGAAAGAAATGCAGGCTTTCCGCAACATATTGCTCTTTGGTTTTCCGTTTCCATGGGTCACTTTTTTCCTTCCGGGTTGTTGTTCGATAAGGAAGGAGAATTTTGCTTGTTCTAAGGTTGATTTCATACCGGATGCTGAATATGGGGAATGGCTTTCCTTATCATCCAATACGATTCTTTACCGGAAAATGATTGATGAAAAACTTTCGAATTCTTACAAAAAAATGGAATCAGGAATTCACTAGCAATACGGTCAAATTCTTACAAGGCTCATCTCCTTTTCTTAGCCCCGCGCACAGGCTCAGCAGTCCAGGGGTCTTCCGGCCATGAGTGTTTTTGATACCGGACCCTCAGTTCTTTTCGTACCTCGGGATATATATTCTTCCAGAAACTTCTCAGGTCTGCTGTAACCTGGACCGGCCGATAACCGGGAGAAAGTAAATGGAGAAGAACAGAAGTTTTACCACCGTTTACTGCGGGTGTATCCGTTAATCCAAATACTTCCTGCAAGCGCACTGCGAGTACCGGCGCAGAACCATCCGGCTGATACTTCAAGAGAATTTGGCTTCCACTTGGAACCGGAATCTTTTCTGGAGCAATTTTATCCAAGAGCTGTTGTTCTTTAAATGGAATTAATGCCGAAAGCATTTCAAATAAATCCAGTTTTTTGAACTCTTCTCTTTTCCGGATCTTCCGGATAAACGGTGCTGCCCAGGTTTCCGGAGATAGAGTCAATGCCTCGTCGCGAAGATCGGGAAGCTCAATTTCCGGATGCCAGGATTTCACACATGCAACACGTGCACGCAACTGTTCAGATTTTTCATCGGATGTAAAGATGCCCAAGCCTTCTTTTTTGATTACATCACACAAGACTCCGGTTGCTTTTTCCTCATCAGGGTTTTGCAGGGGCTTTGTGGAAAGGAGCAGATTTCCGACTTTCCATTCTTTTCTTGTGATCAGCAAGCCATTGCGTTCATCCCATGAAATTGTATCAATACCCGATATGGATGCAATCAATTCTGTCGGATCAAAAGGAGCTGCGAGAAAAATTTTTCCTTCGTTGCTTCCGGCATCGAGCTGGGCAATCGCAATCCACTCTTCATGCATCAACGGATCGTGCGCTTGTAGTTTTGCCATTCGCCCGTTTGCCATCCTGTACTTTCCCTTTTCTCCTTCCTGTTTTGCGATTCGTTCAGGGTATGCTGCAGCAACGAGAGTTCCTGCGAGACTGGAAAAAGGAGCATGGTTTTCTGCTTTTACTCCGAGCTGGGTTCTCCATTGCCTGGATACGCGTTCAATTCTTTCCAGGGCATTACGGTCGGCGGCAACAGGCTCACGATTTCTCCATTGCCGCAGTGCATCCATCCGCAGATTGATATCTGCACCTGCCTCCTTTGTGAGCGGATCACGTTCCTCCAGCAATGCAGCAACATCAGCAGCGGTTGCAGAATGACGGTGTTCTTTGCCAAATAATAGGAGGTGTGCAATACGCGGATGGGTAGGAAATTCCAGGAGTTGTCGCCCCTGTGGAGTGATCCGTCCTTCTTTTAAAGCATCCAGTTGCTCCAGAAGCTGAACAGCTTGTGCCAGTGCTGCGACTGGCGGAGGAGTGATCCAGGTCAGTTGTGCTGCATCGTTCTGGCCCCAGTTTGCCAATTCAAGAACCACGTGCGCAAGCTCTGCTTCCAGAATCTCAGGTTTTCTGTGCTCGGCAAGATGGTGATGCGTTCGTTCGGGCCACAACCGATAACACGTACCCGGGCCCAACCGGCCAGCACGCCCTGCTCTTTGATCTGCAGTGTCGCGTGTAACGCGTACTGTTTCAAGGCGCGTAAGCCCGCTTCGGAGATCGTAACGCGGAATACGGGAATATCCTGCATCCACAACAATTTTTATTCCGTCAATGGTTAAACTGGTTTCGGCAATGGAAGTTGAAAGCACTACTTTTCTCCTGCCGTTAGGATCAGGTAATAAAGCAGCTTGTTGTTCTGCATGTGGCAAATCCCCATACAATGTAAGAATACGACAAGCCGGAGTCGCCGGTTCAAGCATTTCTTTACACCGATGAATGTCGCCGCTTCCCGGCAGAAAAGCAAGAATGTCACCGTCACCTTCCTTTATCGCCCTGAGAATTACACGTGCTGCATTTTGTGCGATGGTCTGGGAATCGTCGAAATCTGAAAAGCGGTACTGAATCGGATACTGCCTGCCTTCACTTGTAATAACTGGAGCATTCCCCAGTTTTGCAGAAATTGTATTTCCGTCGAGTGTAGCCGACATAATCAGTATCCGCAGGTCGTTGCGGAGTACCTGTTGCGACTCCCGGCAAAGAGCAAGTGAGAGATCTGCATGAAGGCTCCGTTCATGAAACTCATCGAAAATTACCAGTCCGGTAGTTTCAAGTGAATTATCCTGCTGAAGCATGCGCGTCAGAATTCCTTCCGTGACGACTTCAATACGTGTCCTGTTGCTTATCCTGGATTCAAACCGGATACGATAGCCTACAGTTCCGCCCGGTTCCTCCCCGAGTTGCTCTGCCAGTCTCCATGCTACGGCACGTGCTGCAAGTCGCCGTGGTTCAAGCATCAGGATCTTTTTGCCCTCCAGCCAGGGTTCTTCCAGCAATGCAAGCGGTAATACAGTGCTTTTCCCTGCTCCGGGAGGTGCCTGCAAAATGATTGTATTGTTTTCTGCCAGGGATTTTTTGACAGAAGGAATGACAATGGTTATGGGAAAAATCTCAGGCATGCAATAATTGCAAATGTAATCAAATGCGCAGGGGTAATGGAACTCAAAGGCACGAAGAAAAATAAATCCCTCCCTGCTCTAATTAAAAATTTGAATGGAGGAACAGGTCAGGTTGTACATGCAAGCTTCCTTAATGCACGGCCAGGTTTCGCACCACTTCAAGATGGTCCGGTAAAAATTTTTCACACCAGTTAAAAAGATCTATGCGGTTGTGGAATTGCATTTTTCTATAAATATTTTTCCTGTGTCGTTTAAATGTTTCAACAGTGATTCCGTATACAAATGCAATGTGACTTTGTTTGTATCCTCTGTAAATAAAGCAAAGCAATTGTTTTTCTCTTTGTGTTAATCCGGTGAACAATTGAGACCGGGTTTGGTAATTGGCAAATGCCCCGGCAGTTACACTGTTGTTGCCTGACAGGCTTTTCGAACCGGTCACCGGTGAAATGAAAAAATGTTCGGTTCCGATTTCCAGGCGCAAACGAAATTCCCTGATTTTTCCCTCATCGGCCAGTGAACTTCCTAACTTACTTAAGGAGGAAAATGAATCAATAATATTTTTGTTTCCAGGAGCGCCGGGTTCAAAATGGATTTCAGTATGGACATAAAAGTGTCCTTCCTTATTCTCTCTTGGATTTATTTCCAATGCAATTAAATCGGATAATGAATGTGGGGGTTTCATTCAGATTTTTCGTGTGATTCAAATATATTGAAATGATTTGGGTTCCTGTTGCCGCAGTGGTAAATATTTTCATGTGAACGAATAAAAAACCCGTGAAATGATGTTTTTTATTCATTTAATACTGCTCTTACATGAGTTTAAGAAATTGAATCAGGGGCAGGTCCACTTCCAACACAGAATTGATTCTTTCCGGAAACTTGCATGGGTATGGGAAAAAATACAGGAGGTAGAGAAAATGATGAGTTGAAAGGGCTAACAACATGTCTGAATGAAAATATATCCGGTGAATTTGTTACTTGCCGAGGTTAACTTTTGAAAAGGTTACATAATTATATCACTTTTTATTACATTTAGATGTATCTATCTCTTTGCTTGTGACGTATCCTGCTTGGGTTTAAATTTTTCTATATACATTCAATGGTCAGCGATAATTTTCATTCTAAGGTCGTCAGGTTTGCCATTATCCTGATTCTTTTTTTTGGAAAAAACACATGTGCCCAATTCAGTCTTGCCGGTACTACCGCTCAATCCTCCTGTTCCTGTTTCAGACTCACTCAGGCCTTTGGTAACCAGAATGGATCTTTGTGGAACACCACAGCCATTGATTTGTCCGTCTCTTTTGATTTTACATTTTCAATCTTCGCGGGTTGTTCCGATGCCGGAGCTGATGGACTGGTGTTCACACTTCAGAGGAATTCCCTTTCGCAAATGGGTGTCGGAGGAGGCGGAATCGGATACCAGGGTATTTCAACTTCTCTCGGAATTGAACTGGATACTTATCAGAATGTCTGGGATCCGGTAAATGACCACATTGCAATAATAAGAAACGGTGGTGTTGACCATGGAACCCCCGATAACCTTGCCGGACCCATAAACGCACTTCCTTTGGGTGCCGATGTCGAAGACTGTAACTACCACGATTTGAGAATCACGTGGAATGCGGTCACCACCTCACTTGCAGTTTATTTTGACGGCAGTCTGCGCTTGACATACACAGGCAATATTGTTGCTTCCATTTTTGGCGGAAACCCGGTTGTCTACTGGGGGTTCGTTGCCTCAACTGGTGGTTCGGTGAACGAACAGCGTGTTTGTACATCTGCCGCTGCGGATTTTACTGCATCCACTAATTTTGAAGTGTGTGCGGGAGATCCACTAATTTTTTCAGACCTATCCTACAGCAGTCTGAATAGTATCAATGCATGGCAATGGGATTTCGGGGATAATACGTCGGCGGCAATACAGAGCCCCACTCATACATTTGCATCCCCAGGAACCTATCCTGTACAATTGACAATTACGGACCCCACAGGATGCTCTCACAGTTATACGCACAATGTCATTGTGCATCCCATTCCTGCACTCAGCGTGACACCCAATGCTCCATCGGTCTGTGACGGCGGCCAGATACAATTGGATGTTTCAGGCGCTTCGGTCTATGGCTGGAGCCCTTCTTCCGGGCTGAATGTTTCTTCCGGAACCACTGTCATTGCAACACCTTCGGCAACGACCAGCTATACCGTGCAGGGAACGACAAACGCCGGTTGCAGCAGTATGTCCACTGTCACCGTGACTGTTGACCCCTTACCTGTTTTATCACTGACAAATACATCCGCAATTTGTGAAGGCGACACCACTGTGATCCAGGTAAGTGGTGCCTTCACGTATGTCTGGGAACCGGATATCAGCCTGAATTCTACTTCCGGACCATCGGTAACTGCACTACCTTTGACAACGACAACCTATACCGTAACCGGAACCAATGCCGCAGGGTGTACCGCTTCGGCATCAACAACGCTAACTGTGAATGTGAATCCGGTCGTTCTGGTTTCTCCTTCGCAAAGTGTTTGCAATGGACAATCCGTTTCACTCATTGCTTCCGGAGCGGCTTCCTATGATTGGTCTCCGGCTTCCGGTTTATCATCTGTCACCGGGGCTCAGGTCAGCGCTGCCCCCGGAGTAACGACAACCTATACTGTATCCGGAACAACGACTGCCGGGTGTACAGGCACGAATTCAGTGACCCTCACTGTCGAACCAATTCCGCAAGTACTATTGAGTGCTGATACTATAATTTGTGAGGGATCTTCCGCAGTTTTATCATCGGCAGGTGGAGTTGCATATCAATGGACTCCGGCGACAGGTTTATCTTCTCCATCAGATTCTGTGGTAACAGCCTCTCCTGTAACATCCACAGTCTATACGGTCACCGTGTCAGGTCAGAACGGATGCATCGATACGGCTTCTGTATTGGTAACGGTTCTTCCCCTGCCCCAGATTCAGACCAGCTCCGCCCCGACAATCTGCAAAGGGCAATCCGTGAATATTTCTGCAAGCGGAGCGTCAACTTATTCCTGGTTTCCGGCTGCCGGTTTATCCGGTACTACAGGATCTACGGTGACTGCGAATCCGGATACGACGACCACCTATACAATTGCAGGCACACTGAACGGTTGCTCCTCTGCTGCAACAATTGCCGTTACCGTCAATCCGCTTCCGGTTCTAACGGTATCTCCTCCGCTGACTATTTGCCTGAATCAATCGGCAACTTTGCAAGCTTCCGGTGCGGGGTCATATTCCTGGTCTCCGGCAACAGCATTGAGTTCCGTTGTTGGTGCAGCGGTTACCGCTGCACCCTTGAGTTCAATTACCTATACCGTGACCGGCACCACTCTCGGCTGTTCAGGTACGGAAACCATTGATGTTATTGTTGCTCCGTTGCTGCATGTAGCCGTCAGCCCTGCGAATCCTGTTATTTGTGCAGGTGAGTCCATTGTTCTGACTGCACAGGGAGCCGGCCAATACCAATGGTTTCCTGCAACCGGATTGAGCTCAACAACGAATAGCATCACAGATGCCCATCCGGGTGTGACAACGACCTATACGGTGATCGGATCGTCCGGGGCATGTGTTGACACAAGTACATTTACACTTACCGTTAATCCGCTGCCGGTGGTAACACTCACCCAACCGCCGACTATCTGTGCCGGCGATACCACTTTGATGGATGCAAGCGGTGCAGTTTCGTATACCTGGTCCCCGACAAATTACCTGAATGTATCTTCCGGGACATCGGTTTTTGCATGGCCGGGCGGATCAACAATTTATACCGTGGTTGGCACTTCGTCAGGCTGCCGTGATACAGCAACAGTCATGCTCACGGTAACGCCGCTTCCGATAGTGTCCGTGACCGGGCAGGATACCATATGCTACGGCGGCACAACAGCACTTTCCGCACACGGTGCAGGCAACTATCAGTGGTTCCCTGCAACCGGATTGAACAATGGCGCTTCTGCGACCGTACTTGCTGCTCCGCTCACTTCCACTGTATACACGGTCACAGGCACTCAGCTTGGCTGCACCAGCACGAGAACCGTCAGCCTGGAGGTGACACCTCTGCCGGTGATTGCAGTGAGTCCGGATATCACCGTGTGTGCAGGGCAGAGCACTCCTTTATTCTGTACGGGCGCTGATACCTATCAATGGTCACCGGCCTCCGGCCTGGATACCGTTTCCGGAAACAGCGTGAATGCAGCGCCGGTTACCACACAGACTTATACCGTCACCGGAACGGCGAATCATTGCTCCAATACGAATTCAGTACTGGTGACAATTGTTCCAGTACCTCAAGTCACGGTTCCTCCGGACCAGTTTATTTGTGACGGCAATTCAATTGTACTGAATGCGAATGGAGCGATGCAGTTCATGTGGGAGCCGACCGATGGTTTGAATGCAGACACCGGCTCCGGTGTTGTTGCAAGCCCTGCCATGACGACAACATATACAGTCACGGGAATTTCTGCCGGCTGTTCCGATACCGCAACAGTGACTGTAGGAATCATACCGCTGCCTGTGGTCTCAGTTTCTGCTGACACTAGTATTTGTCAGGGGCAGACTGCAGGTCTGTTCGCATCCGGAGCAAACACATACTTGTGGTCCCCACCGACAGCATTAAACACTGAAATTGGTAATCATGTACTTGCTTCACCGGCTCAGACAACAACCTACAATGTGTCCGGGCAAAGTAATGGTTGCAGTGCTTCTGCAGGCGTTACTGTATTTGTGAACCCACTTCCCATCGTTCAGTTTACACCCAATCCTGTTTCCGGTTGTCAGCCATTGACTGTGACATTCAGAAATGCAGGAAGCACAGATCCGGGCTCTGTTTACAGTTGGATCCTGGGCGATACAATAGTGGAGAACAGCAGTGCTGTCACATACACTTTTAATGAAGCGGGTACTTACACCGTGAAATTAACCGTAACCAGCCCCGACCATTGTGTGGCGAGTCTGAGCATTCCGGCCGTCAGCGTATTTTCCTTTCCGGAAGCCTTGTTTGCACTTTCGCCGGATATAACGACGATCCTTGACCCAGTCATTCAACTCACGGATCTGAGTACTGATGCAGCAACATGGAACTGGTCTTTTGGCGATTCTTCGCCCGGATCTTCCGAACAGAATCCTTCGCACCAGTATTCGGATACCGGGACCTTCTTCGTGAAACTGATAGTTGAGAACATACACGGTTGTGCAGATACGATTACCGGAATTGTTCGTGTGAATGAGGATTATGCCTTCTACATTCCGAATTCCTTTTCGCCGAATGCTGATGGCATAAATGATATTTTCAAGCCGCTTGGAATCGGTGTTCACGGATACGAACTTTTTGTTTTTGATCGTTGGGGCGAACAGGTTTTTCATTCAAAAGACAAACTTGAAGGATGGACCGGGGAGTATAATGGAAATCCTTGTCCCGAAGGAGTGTATGTGTATAAGCTGAAAACACTTGATCCGGCAGGTAATCCCAGGGATTATGCAGGCCATATCACGTTGATTCACTAATCATTATCAGGGTAGTGAAGTTATGCCTCGGGTCATTGTGAGAACGGATAAGTTTAAATTGTGTTAAATTTTCTTTCTATTCAAACCATAAGGAGGAACAATCCGTTAGTTCAGGTGTTAACCCATAAAATGAAATTCATCAAACGTATACTTTTCGCTCCCTGTTTATTCATCGCGGTGAGCGGATGCAGCCAGAACAAAATGGATCCATACAACAAACTAACTCCCCAGGAAGAACGGGTGCTTTTAAAAAAGGCGACAGATGCTCCTTTTACCGGAGAATATTACCAGAAAACAGACAAAGGCATATACATCTGCCGCCGATGCAATGCCCCACTTTACAAGTCGGAGGATAAGTTTGAATCGCATTGCGGATGGCCCAGTTTTGATGATGAAATCAAAGGATCCGTTAAACGTGTGAACGATGCCGATGGGCACCGCACAGAAATTATTTGCAATAATTGCGGAGGACACCTCGGGCATGTGTTTCTTGGGGAAGGATTTACCTCCAAGGAAACCCGGCATTGTGTAAACACCAGTTCTCTCCGCTTCATCCCGGCAGATTCTTTACAATCGATCCCTCCGGTGATTCATGAAAAATAATCCTTTCGGTTTTTTACCGCTCAGACTTTAATTCGTGAAATGGAATCATCGGTATTCCCAAAATGAACACCCGCAGATTTTCCTTTGTGCCGGAAACCTGTGTTCACTTGGAATGTAACAGGAAAAATTGCAACATAAAACCCGGTAGTTCATGCAACTTCCGGGTTTTTATTTTACCGTTATCACTTCCTGGTTTTTGGCTTAGCGGTCTGTTTCACCAAATTCTCCACGAAAGAAAAGATGTCAATTTTCAACTTTTTTACATTTCCAGCCAGTTCCTTTACTGCAAGCTTGTGCTCTTTGTGTTCTTCGCGGATGCGTTGTTCGTCCTGAGACAAATCATTGTCATCGAGTTTTGCCAATTCTGCTTCATGCTCTGTAATTGCCGCAATCATTTTTTTTAATGTCCCGGTACGGAATGATTTTACTTTTTTCTCTAAATCGAGCATTGCATTTACTTTTTCTGAATTGCTTATGCGGAGCAAATACCTGTCAAGTAGTTTGTTGAGAAAAAAAAGTTCGGTTTTGTAAAATTCAATTTCATTTATCCACTGAGTCACTTCATAGTGTAACTCCGATATACCTGTTTGCAGCAGGTAATCACTTTTGGCTTCTGTGAGTAAATTTGTCATGGCAATATTTTTTTAATCAGCCTAAAGTTCGCTCACAAGGATATTTATTTCATATGATCCTGATCAGTTCCATCGAAAATTTATGGAGAAGGGGGTGTTAAAGAAAATTATTTCCCCTATTTAGAACCAAATCTTTCAACGATGCATTCACCTTCCATTATTTCCCAGCCATTTCCGGATGAATATTCCGAATAGAGCAGGAAAGAAATCGAATGGAAAAAGTGCGCCGAACTTCTTGCCGGTCTTAAATTGTCTTTTGTTTCGACATCCCATTCATTGAAAAGCGCCCCACCTGAAAAACTGAGCTATCGGTATTGAGAAGGAAAATGGACCATCCGGGAAATCTGGCAGCATGTCATAAAGTAGGAAAGATACTTGTTTGCCCGGCATTGCGTTATTCCCCTCAGGACAATACCGGTTTGCAAGGTTTTGACGAATCAATATATGTCATGAATACAGAAGCTGATGAACGAAAGCGGGAGATGTCCTGGAAGAAAAATTCTTTCTCCGGCATTCCACCCTTTCATTGTTCCGGCACTTGAGCAACGGAATGATTGCACACCGGAGCACATCTTGTCGTTCAGTAATGACTTTCCGGGTTGTGAGATTTCTTATTTTTGGACACGGAGCCCTTCGTGTTTGTACTCTAAAAAAAAGCTATCTGAACGGTTGAATTTCCTCTTTCAGCTTTGGATCATCCATTTTTCATGCTTTTATTCCCGGCGGAATTATCTTTGTAACCGTTGCCGGCAACCCGTGGATCTGATGGACAGGAGGCGTCAGAAAGATTTTTCCTGTTTCCTGTGTATATTTGTCAACACTGCAGCATTATTTAATTGAGTAAAATTCAAGAGATGAGAAAGCTCCTGTTTGTTTTTTCTGTTGTCTTTTTTCGTATGACAGTGCTTTGGGCACAACAGCCGGATGAAGAAGGCAGCCTTGTGAAATGGATGACCTGGAATGAAGCATTTGAAAAAATGCAAAAAAATCCCCGTCCCATATTGATGGATTTTTATACGGATTGGTGCGGATGGTGCAAGGTGATGATGAAGAGTACGTATGCCAATCCCGGGCTTGCACAGTACATCAACACATATTTTTATCCGGTAAAATTCAACGCGGAAGGAAAAGACACAATTGAATACCTGGGAAAAAAGTACGGGCCCACGTCACCGGAGCCAAGGACACCACATCAGCTCTCCGTTCATTTGCTTCAGGGAAAACTAATGTATCCGACCACCTTGTTTCTGAACGGTTATGACAAAGAAAAAAATGAATTTCGCCTCAACATGCTTGCCAATGGGTATCTTGATCAACAGAAAATAGAACCCATCCTGGTCTATGTTGTTGAAAACGTCTATCGAAATGCATCCATGGATGATTTTCGCGATCAGTATCAAAAAGCATTCTATGACTCTGTGTTTTCCAAGCGAATCGATTCCGTAAAATGGGAATTACCCAAGTCGGCCTTCGGTTCGGAACTGCCAAGAAAAAAGAAAACACTTGTGTACATCAATACAGATTGGTGCAATGCCTGTAAAGTCATGAAACGGACGTCATTTAATGATTCCCTGTATGAAGAATACCTGCAAACAAAATTTAACGTGGTTAATTTCAACGCTGACATGACGGATACGTTGATTTACAAAGGACGGCCCCTTGGAAATGCCATGACATCCCAGGCCCCATTTCATCAACTCGCCCTGGTTCTGAGCCGCAACGGTTTTGCCTTGCCTACACTGGTTGTTCTGGATGAATACATGGATGTGCTCGATGCTGTTCCAGGGTACATTCCGCCGGTTTTTATGAATGACATCCTTCACTACTACGGTGAAGGCATCAATAAATCGAAAACCTGGCAGGTATATATTGCTGAAAAGGAACAGAAGTGATTTATTCACTGGTCAGCCGGAAATCTCGGTGACCGGTGACAAATTCGGTTTGTGTAGGATTCATGGAAGCCTTAACATGGATCACAAAAACGTCTCTATAATCACTGGTACAGAACCGCTTCATGTGAACGTCAGGCTATTTCAGATGCAATTCGTACTTTTGTCTTCTAATTCAGTTATTGCGAAAAAACCATGAAAACAGCTACTATCCAGACCGCAAAAGGGACCATGAAGGTTGAGTTTTTCGAGAAAGACGCACCCAATACGGTGAAAAATTTTTGTGACCTTGCCCAAAAAGGCTTTTACAACGGCCTGACCTTTCACCGAGTGATTCCTAATTTCGTGATTCAGGGCGGTTGCCCGAATGGAATCGGGAACGGAGGGCCGGGATACAAAATCAAATGCGAACTGGATGGCGGAAACCAATATCATGATCGTGGTGTATTATCCATGGCTCATGCAGGTCGGGATACCGGCGGTTCACAGTTTTTTATCTGTCACAGCAGGGCAAACACCGCCCATCTTGACCGCAACCATACCTGTTTCGGTAAAGTTGTGGATGGACTGGACGTTATCGATCAGATCCGCCAGGGTGATGTGATTGAAAAAATTGATATTCAGGAAACCGACGCCTGATCCTTGTTGCCCGCATGCTGCGGGTTTTCTGGTGCATTCTCTAATCTACATCCCGTCGTATCTCTGGCAAAGAACGATGCCAGACTCCTATTCAATGAAGTTATTTCTTACATGTATTCTGTCCGTATGGATTGTTTCCCAAAAGTCAGCGGATGCCCAGGCCATCCAGGTGAATTTACAACAACTGAATTTCGGTATCGCCTATGAAAATGCACCGGATAGTTTGCCTCTCACCATTCAAAATCTGCTGAACAGAACGGTTACGGTGACTGGCTTGCGGTTTTATTCTACCTACGGATCACCGGCATTCTCTTCGCCAAGCACTTCCTTTTCGATTGCAGCCGGTTCTTCCACAGTGATGTGGGTTCGGTTTTCACCCTACCACAATATTCTGCACAATTCAGAAATGGTTATTGAAAATGATGGTCTGCGCGGAACAGTATCCGTGGATCTAACCGGACAAGGACGTTTTTCAAATACCTATTACAACAGTACTGAAAACACAGAAGAAGAAAGCCTGAAGTCAGCAATACACACACTCACCGGAAACAATTATGTTTCGCTTGGTTACAACACGGCGAGAGACAAGATGTTCATGACGATTGATAATGAAGCGGTCAATGGACAGGGTGCCAGCCAGAATACACTAGAAAGCGTTTATACCGGACAGCAAGCCATCGGGTACACTGACCGCACCGATTGTCAGAACAGATTTAATTTCAATACCGAGCATACGTGGCCCCAGTCATTGTTCAGCAGCAATGAGCCGATGGTTTCGGACCTCCATCATCTTTTTCCTACGGACGACAATTCAAACGGAGAGCGGGGAAATAATCCCTTTGGTGTAGTCAACAATCCCAGTTGGTCTGTCGGCGGGTCAAAGAGTAATAACGTGATCTTTGAACCGCGGGATGCACAAAAGGGAAGAACTGCCCGGGCAATGATTTATTTTCTTTTGCGGTATCAGAACTACAGCAGTTTTTTCACCAGCCAGGAAAACATTCTGCGTACGTGGCACAACAATTTTCCTCCGACATTCATCGACAAAAAAAGAAATGACGACATCCAGGCTTTTCAGCACAACCGAAATCCTTTTGTCGATTACCCACAATTCCTTGACCGCATTACTTTCTTATCCGGCACTTCTGTTGCTCCAGTCGTCAGAACAATTGATTTGCCAGAGGACACTATTCTCTATGGCTCCATTCCGGTCGGAAGTCCGACGGTGTTTCATTATGTTGTCGTCAACAACGGAAATGCGGATGTAAACCTCAGCAACTTTGGCCTGGATCATCCCGCGGAATTAAGTTTTCAGTCCGGCGGAACGAATACTACCCTGGCTCCCGGAGAAGCTCTTGGGATCGATATTTCCTGCCTGCCTTCGACATCCGGTTCGCTTCGCGGACATTTGACCTTTCTGACCACCGCAACGAATCACAGCTCAGTTACTGTTCCGATATTTGCAAACGATTCTGTTTTTACACAGGTTGATGAAGCCAGTCCCCGGCACATCCTGGTCTATCCGAATCCTGTTCAGCATGACCTTTCTGTCGATTTTGGAGAAGGGGATGCCGGTTTGCACGCAATCCATTTGTTCGATTGCTTCGGCCGGGAATTAATGTCTGCAACAGGAATTTCAGGTTCCCGATTCCTTTTGAATATGGATGCGTTCGCAACCGGAAATTATCTGCTGCGTATTGAATCAATTCAAACAGGCGGTGTTGAGTACAGGAATATTTTGAAATATTAATCCTTTTTTTCAATGGCCGGAAGACACTTCATTCCACTCATGATTCTTCTTGCAATAAATCAGTTGTCGGCCCAGGTACCGACAGTAGCAGGTGAATATTACCTCGCAGGTGTCATGGAAATTGCATCCGGATTTCGTCTGAATGCCGATTCAACTTTTAATTTCTTTTACAGTTATGGAGCGCTTGACAGAGGAGGAAACGGAACCTGGTCGGTTGAGGATTCTGTTGTTCTGTTTAACAGCAAGTCACGTGCAGGGGATGCTTTTTTATTATCAAAAAGCAATAAGACAAAAGCCGGCGGCCTTACCGTCAGAATTGATGATCCCAACCCATTCTTTAAACGCTACGTACATGGATTTGTGAAAGGCAAAGGAGGAGAAGAGGAACAATCGTCGGATCATGATGGCATGCTCCGGTTTCAGCAAAGTGCATGTGACAGCCTTCTGATGATGATGGAATTCTGTCCCGAGAAAATATTTCGTGTTAATTTATCGGAAAATGAAAACAATGAATTCGTTTTTACCTTTAACCCATCGTTGCTGGAAGTCTTTTTCACGAATTATAAATTAAAAATTACCGGGAATGGTTTAACCGGCCAACACCCTTTGCTTCAGGAAAAAGAATACATATTTGAGAGAGTTCAGTAAAGCAGGTTGTATTCCGGTCGAGGCAATGGTAGTTACTCATTAGCATTCTGTTTTTCACAATCATTCACATGAAAAAAATCGTAATTGTATCCGGCAGTATTCGAACAGGCAGACTCAGCCATCGCGTAGCAGTGTATTTCCAAAACTTTATCCGGGAGAAAAAACTCGCAGAAGTTGTCATGCTTGATTTGAAGGAATTGAACCTCCCGTTGTCTGAAGAGCGGCTCAAATATTTGCCGGATCCGGCGCCACAAATTCTTCGGTATGCGGAGGAAATAAAAAGTGCCGATGCTGTCATAGTCGTCAGCCCGGAGTACAACAGCGGTTATCCTGCCAGCTTAAAAAATGCCATTGATCTGCTCTATGATGAATGGTACCGGAAGCCGGTTGGTCTGGCAACAGTATCGGATGGGAATTTCGGGGGTATGCATGTTTTAATAATGTTGCAGACTGTCTTTTTAAAAGTCCGCGCCCTCGTTGTTCCGGCGACATTTCCTGTTCCGCTCGTTCGCAATAATTTTGACGAGACCGGGAATGCAACCGACAAAGAAAAAACCGATCAGCGCGCCGCGAAATTTCTGGCGGAAGTCATGAAAAGCACCGGGATTGATCAGGAATAAGTTGCCTGCTTTTGTTAGAACCCGAACGTTTAACTTCAAGGCCTATACGAAAACTATTTTCGTTTTCTGTAGTTAATCACCGCCCTGATTTCGGAATAAGAAAAATCGTCTCCCAGTACATTTTTAAGTACACTGAGCTGGAGATCTCCGTGTTCATCAATGGCCTTAAGAATTGGGGGAATTTTTTCCTTCGAAACAAATTTTAATACATTGATTTCGCCGGTCAGGATGAAATGCATGAGGTGCACGTCAATAGTACCATAGGAGAGATTTCGCCTGCCTGCAATTTCGTCGATGCTCAGGCCTTGCTGAAACAATTCCAGGCTGATCCGTTTGGTATCGGATGTTTTTGATTGTTTTTCTTTAGCAGGCTTCCACCGGGCCGGTTTTCCCTGGATCCGTGTTTCCAGGTTGTTCCGAAAACAGTAGTCTTGAATATTCTTCAGAAAAGCAGTTCCGTATTTCAACACTTTCACTTGCCCGAATCCAGTAATTGCAGACAAGTGGTCCTGATCAAGTGGCAGATAGGTGGCGAGTTCAACAAGTGTAGCGTCATTGAAAACAATGTATGGGGGAACATTTTCATTGCGTGCGATGTGTTGACGAAGTTGTTTCAGTTCATCAAATAGATTTTTTTCCATATTACCGGGCAAAGCGGAAACGGATCTGTTTTCTTTTCTTTTTTCCCTTTCCTCTTTGGCTGACTGGAACACATGAAGCATCACAGTTTTGTTTTCATACAATACTTCCCTGGCAACATCAGTCAACTGAAGTACTGCGAACTCAGTATTGCTTTGTCGCAGATAGCCTTGCCCAAGGAGATCTTTGATATAGGCCCGCCATTCATCCCGTGTATATTCATTTCCTTTTCCAAATGTTGGAAGGTAACGATGTTCCTCCCATATCTTTTCGGATTGCGAACCTTTTAAGAAATCGATGACATAGCCGATCCCGAAGCGTTCCTTCAGCCGGGTGACTGCTGACAATACTTTCTGTGCGATGATGGTACCGTCAAACAGTGCAACCGGCCCTGTTTGCAAACACACATCACAATTGCCGCAGGGCCCCCGGAAGGGTTCGTCAAAATAATTCAGGATGGTTTCACGTCTGCATTTGCGGGACTCGGCATAATCGGCCATCTGTTCCAGTTTGCGGATCATGATCCGGCTCTGGTCTGCATTGCCTTCGACGGTAGCGAAACTTTTCAGTGTAATCACATCACCCGCACTGTAAAAAAGTATTGCTTCCGCAGGCAATCCATCTCTTCCGGCTCTTCCGGTCTCCTGGTAATAACTTTCAATATTTTTCGGAAGGTTTACGTGGAGGATGTAACGCACATTGGATTTGTCTATACCCATCCCGAATGCAATGGTAGCAACCATGATTTTGACCTCATCGCGCTTGAATTGCTCCTGCCGTTTTTTTCGTGTTTCATTGTCCAGCCCGGCATGATAGGCTGTGGCGATAAAGCCTTCTCCTTGCAATTGTGCCGCCAGGTCCTCTGTGTTTTTTCTGGAAAGACAATAAATAATTCCCGAGTCATCTGCGTGCCCGTTCAGGTATTCTATAATTCGTGCAAGGTGATTTCTTTTCTTTTCAACGACATACCGGATATTGCTGCGGTTAAAACTGGAAACAAAAATTTCAGGTTGCCGAAGCCGGAGCTTGCTGACAATATCCTTCCGCGTTAACTGATCTGCAGTTGCAGTCAGTGCAATAACCGGAATGTCAGGAAATTTTTCTTTCAACCTTGATAAATTCAAATAGTCGGGACGGAAATCATGTCCCCAGTGTGATATGCAATGCGCTTCATCGATCGCAAAGAGAGAAATATTCAGCTGCTGGAGTAATGGGAGGAAACCGGAAATTCGTTCGGGAGCCAGATAGATCAGGCGCAGCTTTCCGGTTTTCAGTTTTTGCATGATTTCCTCCTGTTCTCCAGCCGACTGTGTTGAATTCAGAAAAGCAGCTTCGATTCCGTTCAACCGTAGTGCGTCAACCTGGTCCTTCATCAGAGCGATAAGAGGGGATACCACCACCGTGACACCATCCATGAGCAATGCGGGAACCTGGAAGCAAACCGATTTACCTCCGCCTGTGGGCATCAGGGCAAGGACATCCTTTTTTTGCAGTACTGCCTGAATAATCCCTTCCTGGTTTAACCGGAATTTGGAAAACCCGAAATGGGATTTTAAAATCGAAAGTGCTGCGTCCATTTTATTGCTGAGGCCTGCAAAGATAGCCGAACTCCCCTTCGTCCCCTGACAATTTTTAAAAAATACGCATAAACTGAAACGGGTAACCATTGCCGGGCGCGGAATACAGGAGGGATCATTGAATCGCTATTCGTTGTGTTGACATCGATGAAAACAGCTTCAGGTAGTTCTTATCAAGCAGTATTGGGGAATATTCTATCTTTGAAAAACGTGGAAATTTCCGGAACCGTAGTACGTATCGGGAAGTATCCTTATTCTGGTTGTATGGATTATGCAGTGATTTGCCTTGTTGCATTATTGGGTTCCGGGCTGACTTTATTTTCGGGTTTTGGGTTGGGCACTATTCTGGTTCCGGTTTTTGCGATGTTCTTCCCTATTGATGTTGCGATTGCACTCACAGCGATTGTTCACTTTTTAAATAATCTTTTTAAACTGATTTTATTGGGAAAGAATGCAGACAAAAATGTGATTTTGCGTTTTGGTATACCTGCTGTTCTTGCGGCGATTCTCGGAGCATATGTACTTTCGATGTTGACGGATATGCAGCCGATTTATAATTATTCAATTTCTGAAAAACATTTTGAAATCATGCCGGTAAAGCTGACGATCGCTGTCTTGTTGGTGATATTTGCGCTTTTTGATGTTATACCCCGACTTTCAGCATTGCAATTTGATAGCAGGTACCTGCCGCTTGGAGGTTTGCTCAGTGGTTTTTTTGGAGGACTCTCGGGCAACCAGGGAGCTTTGCGGAGCGCCTTCCTCATTCGTGCAAACCTGAGCAAGGAAGCATTCATTGCGTCCGGGGTTGTCATTGCATGCATGATTGATATATCCAGGTTATCCGTCTATGCAAAACATATTCTGAATCTGGGCAATCAGTTGAATGTTTCCCTGATCGGTGCAGCAACACTTTCTGCATTCCTGGGAGCTTATCTTGGCACTAAACTCGTGAAAAAAATTACCATTAAAATGCTTCAGCATTTGGTTGCTGCCATGTTGATTGTTTTTGCGGTACTTCTCGGCACAGGGATTATTTGAGGAAAATGTTGTTCCGGGCAACCCGACACGTTAAAGTTATGGACATAAATGAACGACCCGCTGTTGGCGGGTCGTTGTCTTTACGGTTAGAGGCCTGCGAGACGCTTGTTTTTGGGCACCCGGACTTCATACGTGAACTTTAATTTTTTACTCTCGTTTGCTTTCAGTGAAACATCCCAGATCATCATTCCTGTTTCTTCATTCAATTCCGAACCATCGCCATCGATCAGCGCTATTTTTATATCCGGATCTGTGCTGATGGGAATCTGGTCTGTAACATCCAGGGCAATTGCAAACGACTTGGTGTTTCTCACGGTTATTTCATACGTCAACGTAATTGATTTTTCATCAATAATTACCCGCTCTTTTGTTTTGTCTTTCAGCTTCTTCCTGCTCAGTAAGATGGCACGGTCCCGTCCGAGGCTGAGCGAGAGTGTGTCAACAGCAGCCTCCGGGTTAAGTGCCGAAGTGCCGAGATAATTCCCATCAAAATAGATTCTTGAATTTCCGGGCAGAAGGTTCATCTCTCCCCAGTTGTTTATTTCGGCCAGCAGGTAGGTGTTCAGATCCAGTTTCGGAACGGCGGAATATTTGTAAGTTGATTTCAAGGTTTTGTTTTGAATGGCCACCACGTGAATGTTCGGATCATTGGGAATGGAATATTTTAATTTAATGTCGTATTCTGTTTGAATCATTTTTTCATTCTCACTGGTATAGGCAGCAAGTGTGGGAGCATCCAGGATTTCATCTTTTGATGATTTTTGCAAATCGTGGTATGCGGCAGCAGCCTGGGTTTCGCGCATCTCGTTCTCGTATTTTCCTTTGATGTTTTGAATAAAGCTCAGGTAGAACGGACTCAGCTCGGGCTTGACAGTGCTTTGAGACGGATTTCCTGTGCTGAGAGTCAACGACACATTTTTCCAGTCCATACCTGTTTGCTGGCGAAGTTCGGCCTTGTAGAACAAGTCAATGGTTTTATTTGAATTGGCACGCAAATCATAAGCAGGAAGCCATGCCGCCTGCTCTACAAAGAAGGTGACAGAAACTTCAGCTGCTGCCGGAGCTTCCGCATACGCCGTTACCACGATTGTGTTTGTCGATTCCTGAACCGGCTCTTCACCGGCTGTTTTAATTTTATTCAAATCGGCAATCCTGCTGTCCAGCATTTGCTTTTTCTCATTTCTGTAAAATAATTTCTTTTTGATAGTTGTTGTCTCGGTGCCAATGTTGATGAGCCGCTGCCGGAGAAATTCGATGCCGTCTTTAAACATATCCAACGTATCGCGGAGCGATTCACCTTTGAGTAACCGGTTGTTGAGCAGAATGTTTTTCTCCGTTGCAAGGCCGCTCAGCTGTTCATTTAATTCTTCAATTTCGAAATTTAACATCACCAATGAATCATTTGCTGACTTCAATGCTTTATCGTAAAGTTTGGTGGAAGGATTCTTTTTTCCCTCGTTGTATTTCGTTTCAAATTTTACATCCATAATTACCAGATTGCCTTTTGCTGATGCCTGTATGGATTTCTGATCGAGAGCGGGTGAAATATCTTCAAAAACAAATTGGTTCATCCCGGGCAGGACCGTAAAATCGGAAGTGCAGCTGACCTGGGCCCCCCTTAAATAAACAGTGGCCCTGGAAACCTGGGCTTTTACAGAACGGATGTTATCCCCATTAGCATCATGAGTGAAGAAGGGGAAAAAGAAGACAATGCAATAAATTAGTTTGTTTTTCATGGCGTTCATTTTCTGTGGAGATGTACTGAATAAGGGATTCCATACAATGGGAAAAAATAATTGTGTAGCGGATGGAGCCTCATGACACAGGAACACACGAAGAGTGAGGTAGAAAAAAACGGAAAACCTTACGGGACCAGCAACTTGCCAGAGATCGCTCTCTGGGTCTCTGCTTCAATCATGGAAAAGATGTACAGCCCTGCAGGCAACCCTGCTGTTTGGAGATCAAAAAAATCGTTGCTTGTATCCAAGGTGTTCATTAATTTTCCTTTCATTGAATACAGCAGGAGTGAAAACAATTGCCTTCGTTCATTCGAAAAATAAATCCGGGACTGCTCACTGGAGGGGTTGGTCACTACCTGATATCCCGATGCACCGATAGCGCGGATCCCGATTTTTAGTACTTCGGAAAAACCGGTACCTCCAAGATGCAGTTTGTAATAATTAGTGTAATTCTTGACCGGAGTGTAATCCGTAAATGAATAGGACTGTGGCTCCGAAATGTTTCCGCATACTCCGGCGATGTCTCCGATTTGTTCAAAGTGAATGTTGTCTGTTGAACGTAAAATCAGGATTCCGTCACACGTATTGCCTTGTAAAATTTCCCACTGGATGAGTACTGTACCGTTGACGACGGATCCAGAGAATTTTCCCAGGAAAGAAACCGGTTGTGCCGTTGATTGCCTTGTGCTGGCCACAAGAAACAGGAGTAAAAAAATGCCGGAAAAATACCGGGAGAGAAGCGTCATTTGCTGAATGGGTCAAACGGTTTGTTCCTTCGTTTATTTTCCTGGCTGTTTTCTTTTGTGCCTGAAGTTTTTCCGTCCCTTACCTCCGGCTCCGCTTTTCCCTCCTCCGCCGGGGCGGTGAAAAGAACTGTGCCGCGTTTCCGGGCTCCAGGCGGGCGCAGTCCCCAGCTCTTCAGGCATCGGGTATTTTGGAATTTCACGTTCGATCAGTTGCTCGATCATCGCAAATTTCCGTTGATCCTTTTCATTAATGAAGGTGATCGCCTCTCCCGTTGATTCGGCCCGGGCCGTTCTTCCAACACGGTGAACGTAATCTTCTGCATCACCCGGAACATCGTAATTCAATACCAGCCCGATGTTGTCGATGTCTATTCCCCTGGATAAAATATCCGTGGCGACAAGAATTTTTGTGTTGCGGCTGCGGAAACTAAGCAGCACATTTTCCCTTTCATCCTGGCTGAGGTCGCTGTGGATGGCTTTGGCGGGCAATTTTTTTTGCTGCAACTCCCGTTCCAAGGCTTTCACACCTGATTTTGTGCCGGCAAAAATCAGCACACTCGGAAGATTTTTTTCCGTGAGAATCTTTGTGAGCAATGGCGTCTTTTGAGAGTCATACGTGAGGTATGCACCCTGTAAAATTCCGGCAGCCGGTTTGCTGATCGCTATGTTTACTTCTACCGGTTCGTGCAGAATACGTTTGGCAAGTTCGCGCATCTTGGAGGGCATGGTTGCGCTGAAAAATAAATTCTGACGCTTTGCCGGAAGGTGCCGGATAATTTTCAGGATGTCATCGTAAAATCCCATGTCCAGCATTTTATCTGCTTCGTCAAGAACAAGACAATCCAGTTGATCAAACTTGACATAGCCCAGATTCAGATGACTCATCAGCCGGCCTGGGGTAGCAATAATCACGGATGCGCCATCCGTGAGGGCTTTCCTCTCACGGTCAAAAGTCATTCCGTCACTGCCCCCATAGACTGCAATGGAACTTGCATGCGTGAAATAGGCAAATCCCTGGAAGGCATTATCAATTTGCAGCGCCAGCTCACGGGTAGGTGAGATGATCAAGGCCGATGTATGGGCCATTGAGTTCAGGGAAATTTTATGCAACAGCGGAAGTAAATACGCCGCAGTTTTGCCTGTCCCGGTCTGAGCACAGGCAATCACATCCTTTCCCTGCAAAATCACGGGAAGTACTTGTTCCTGGATGGGGGTTGGCTTTGAAAAGCCCATGGAATCCAATCCATCCATCAACGAATCACATAAGCCAAAATCGGAGAAAGTCACAGTCGGGTTGGTTAAAAAGAGAATTTTGTCAAGGTGACAATGAAAAAGGAAAAAGCGTGATTTGAAACAAGAATAAATTGCTCCGCTTTTTTGATTCTAAAATCCCCCTTTGTTTGAATTAATTTAATGTAAATATTTCCAAAGGTACGAAAATCAATGGATAGCTGCGTTTGTCAGGCTAAGGAGCTGAAGAACTTGTCTTTAGAATAATGGACCTGTTCCGGAATTCAAAAGGCAACATTTCGGTTTGAGAATTCAAAATGGAACGGCATTCTAAGACTCCGGAACCCGGATCAACCGGCTTTTCGCATGTAAAACTTCCGTTTATTCTATGAATCAGGATGTAAGAGCGAGGGTAAAAATAAGCTCCAATTTCAAATTTTGATTGTAATAAACAAGTAAATGAACATTCACTATTGATATATAGTATCAACTAATCGATTCCAATTTGTATCCCATTGTTCCAGCCTGATCAGCTTTCTGATTCATCTATATGCATTCTTTATTTGTATTACATTGATTATCATAATTATATACAGTTTAACGCAATTGCCTGCTCCGCCGGGACAGTGTTCGCAGATCAAATCATTGATTTTTACCCTTTCCAGACAGTTCTTCACATAAAATACAGCATCAAATAACCACAATGGAGTATATTTATGCACGAAATTGCCTGCTTATTAACGAGTTCTGCAGCAGGTGACGTTGTGTTATTGGAAAATGATGAGGAAATTCATTCATAGTCTGGCCGTAATCCTGGCAATCTCCCTCTTCGGAGGTAAGAGCGCTTTTGGCCAGACGGTTTTACTGGATGATTTCAACCGTGCAGCCGGCAATGTTGTAGGCAATGGCTGGGGGGAAACCGAAACAGTAGCAAATACCGGAGCAACACTTGTAACCGCCGGGGCGAATTCTTATTTGTCCATGGGTTCCACAACAGCGGGTCGGGATTTTGTCTGGCGCGATGTTTCCACAAATTACAATACCGTTTACAATACGAATACAAGCGTTCTGACCTGGATGTTTAACATGCGACAGTCACGGACAGATCCCGGCGGCTTTGAAAATTCAAATTATGGAATCGCCTTTATCCTTGGGTGCAATTCGAGTAATTTCCTCACGGGTAGCGGAT
>DAORHY010000014.1:0-24094 GCA_035438225.1 Bacteroidia bacterium | reverse complement strand
TTAAAGATTCAGCCCGCGATCTCAGCGAAAAAGCTAAAAGTAAATTTCGCGAAACAATGAAAACTGCATCCGATCTTCGCTCCCGCGTGGAAGAAGAAGCGGAAGAACTTATTTGATCCCGCAGATTATGCTGGAAGAAGAAAAGCATGACATAGAACAAATTGTTGATTCTGCGAAAGAGTATATTGAAACGCGCAGCGAAATCAGCAAGTTAAAAGCAATTGATAAAGGCAGCAAAATGGCCGGAAGTATGGCTTCCGGCATCATTTTGCTGATTATTGCTTTCGGTATTCTTGTATTTATCAGTATTTCAATTGCCTTTGCCCTTTCAGAGTGGATTGGACGTGCTTATGCCGGCTTCCTGATTGTAGCCGGATTTTATGTGCTTCTTTTCATTCTTCTTGCTATCTTCAAAAAAAGCTGGATAGAGAATCCAGTAAGTACAGCAGTCATCCGGAGTTTTTTCAAAGACCATGAAAAAAATTGAAAACAGTGAACAGCTAAGGGCAGAAATTGCCCGTCTCGAAGAATTGGCGAAAAGCCAGGAACAAGGGCTGCGGGTTCAAATCAGAGGATTGCGCGAAGAATTTCGGCCTGCAAACATGGTCATGAACGCTGTATCCTCAATGACCGGTATAAAAATCAACAAAAACGAATTTCTAAAAAACGGCCTGGCCTTCGGGCTTTCCATGGTCTTACAACGTTTCGTATTCAAAACCGAAACATCCTTTGAACGGAAAATTTATGGCTGGGTGGATGAACTTTTCGATAAGGTAAAATCTGTCATCAACAAGTTCAGTACTGCCGGATCGGTTGGTTCGGAACGCATAGAAAAGGATAAGGATCAGAGTTAGTATTTTTTGTCAACGCACATTCAATTCATAAATTGGAAAAACAAATTCAATGTTTTTCTGAGTAGATGATGTGCGAGAGAAGGGCTTTTATAATAAACGGAACAGATTTTTTTTGTACACTCTTTTCCCGATCCATACCGTTTGTCTGTATTAATTCCCTTATGAATGCAACATTCTGCATCCAAACAAGAGGCAACCAATCGCCGGCTGACCGGATAAACCGAATATGTTAATTGGTTTTCTTTCCAGAAGTCAAACCAAAAATACTGTAGATCGGACAAAATGAAATCAGGCTTGTCAATAAAAGTACTACAGCCAATATCACAAGAATGACCCCAAGAGTCCCTGTGATCATGCCTCCCGCATACAAACCGGCAATCACCAATGCTATGACCACACGAACAGCACGATCAACAGCTCCTATGTTTTTTTTCATCTTTTGAATTTTTAATTTTCAAATATAAATCAACCTTTACAGGAGAAGTGTGACAATTATCACAGAATTGAGAAAATATCCAGCGAGAAATGGATTGTCAAATTTGCCAAAAGGATTCAATTGAATTGAAAATACAATAGACCCAGTGCTGCAATCGTCATTACTACCAGTGTCAATCCTCCTAAAATATTTGAGCGTTTTCCGTTAGTAAACTCTCCCATGATTTTTTTATTGTTGCAAATGTGAAGGATCATTGCAATGAGAACAGGTGCGGTCATGCCGTACAAAACAGCTGTATAAATCAGGGATTGCACCGGGCTGATGCCGATGAAATTTATGGCAAGGGCTACCAGCAATGAGACGATGATTACCAGGTAAAAACCTTTTGCCTCCTGAAATTTCTTGTTTAACCCCTCCTCCCATCCAAAAGATTCTGATATGATATAGGACAGCGACCCTGCGAGTACCGGGATGGCCAGGAATCCGGTTCCCAGCATACCCAGGGCAAACAAGAGATAGGTCAACTGTCCGGCGAGGGGTTTTAAAGCAAGTGCAGCCTGATCAACAGTATCGATCTGGTGGATTCCGGAATTGTACAGAATGGTTCCGGCTGAGAGCATAATAAAATACATCACAAAATTTGAAAAGAGCATTCCAAAATCGATATCCAACCGCATATCCGATAAAATCTTTTTATCGATGATTATTTTTCGCTGAAGGACCTCTTCCACTTCCATACTTGCCTGCCAGAAAAAACAATATGGGGAGATCGTTGTACCCAGGATTGCAACCACTATCAGAATATATTGCTTGTCCCACCGAAAGGTCGGAAACACTGTTTGCTTAAGGATCGTGAACCAGTCAAGGTGCAATAGAAAAGGTACGATTACATAACACAACAATGTGATGCAAAGCCATTTCAAGACATTTGCGATTTTCCGGTATGGCAGATACACAATCATCACCATCAGGAAAAGAGTGAAGCCAAGGGAAAAGATGCCAGAATGTACCTGTGGAACAAGCAGATTCATGACTGCACCCATTCCTGCAATGTCGGCTCCAATATTCAGGACGATTGCAGGAAAGCTGAAAAAAATCATCAGGTACACGACTCCTACCGGGTAATTTCTTTTCAACGTTCCTGCCAGTCCGTGGCTGGTCACCAGTCCGATTCGCGCACACATTTCCTGTATGGATGACACCATGGGAAAAACGAACCAGGCTGTCCACAGTGTTGTCAGGCCAAATGCAGCACCGGCCTGCGAATAGGTTGCAATTCCGGATGGATCGTCATCACTGGCACCGGTGACAAGACCGGGACCCAGTTTTTTAAAAAAACCTGTTTTTCCTTGCTTTTCAGGCATACAAATTTTGTCGAATAACTGTGAATATCCCTGCTGAAATCAAACACAAACCAACCGATCCCATACGGCAAAATAACCATTACCTTAGTCAGGTCAGGGGTGTGAGAATTCTCAGAAAGGTCGGTGATCCGTATCATTAAAGATACACCTGCTCCTGATTAATTTTAAACAAAATACATTCCATCAACATGTCCCTGAAAAATGAAGTCTCAGCTCCAAAGGAATCATTTTCCTGGCTGCCGAAAAAAGGGAAAGCATTTTTCAGGGAAGCCGGAGAATTAAGCGGCTTTGGTATCCGGTTTTTCAGGGAAGTGCTTTTTCCTCCTTATGAATTCAAAGAAGTTGTCCGGCAATGTTACCAGATTGGCAACAAATCACTCGGGCTCGTTGGAATCACAGCTTTTATCATCGGGCTTGTCCTGGCATTGCAATCCCGGCCAACCCTGGTGGAATTCGGTGCGGAGGCCTGGTTGCCGGCGATGGTAGGCGTCTCAATCATCCGCGAAATCGGCCCTGTGATTACAGCCTTGATTTGTGCGGGTAAAATTGGTTCCAGCATCGGCGCTGAACTTGGATCCATGCGGGTAACCGAGCAAATTGATGCCATGGAAGTGTCGGGTACCAACCCATTTAAATATATAGTCGTATCCAGGATCATCGCAACCACGCTGATGATACCGGTACTCGTTGTTATTGGCGATGCCATTGCGCTGTACGGCGCTTTTCTTGCAGTGAAAATGAGAGGAGCTGTGAGTTTTACACTCTATTTTCACCAGGTCTTCGAGTCCCTGGAATACAGTGATGTCATGCCATCTTTCATCAAATCCTTTTTTTTCGGCTTTGCCATCGGACTGGTTGGATGCTTCAAGGGATATTTTTCAAAAAAAGGAACGGAAGGAGTTGGCAGATCAGCAAATTCAGCAGTGGTTGTTGCCTCCCTGCTGATATTTATCATCGACCTCATTGCGGTTCAAATCACAGAATTTTTAGGACTCATCTAAATGGGACAAGAGGCGTACACGAATTCGGGGAAAGAAGCCAAATCAGCTCACGTGATTGCCGAACCCATCATTGAGATTCAGCATCTCGTGAAATCGTTCGGAGATAACAAGGTCTTGATCGATTTCAATCTTACCCTTCACCGGGGAGAAAACGTTGTCGTCCTTGGCCGCTCGGGTTGCGGGAAATCCGTCCTGATCAAATGCATTGTAGGTCTTCTTAAGTATGATAAGGGTTCCATAAAAGTATACGGTAAAGAAGTCAATACACTCACACAAAAACAAATTGACGAACTGCGTTCCAAAATCGGATTCGTATTTCAAAGCAGTGCACTGTACGACAGTATGACGGTCAGGGAAAACCTGGAATTCGCACTTCGCCGACATGGGAAGGAATTGAACAAATCCGAAATAAATGAACGGGTAAAAGAAACACTTGACAATGTCGGTTTGTATCATGCAATTGATTTTATGCCGGTAGAGTTGTCAGGTGGCATGCGAAAACGAATTGGCCTTGCCCGCTCACTTGTTCTCAATCCACAAATCATGTTGTATGATGAGCCCACTACCGGTCTTGATCCGATCACGGCCAGGGAAATCAGCAACCTTATGCTCAACATGCAGTTAAAATACCATACTTCGTCCATCATTATTTCGCATGATATGCATTGTGCGCGACTGACAGCCGACCGGATGGCAGTAATGATTGATGGCATCCGTTATGCAGAAGGCACATTTGATGAGTTGCACAAACACAAGGATCCGAAAGTGCAGGCATTTTTTGAATAAGTAAAAAAGAAATCCAAAAATGTCAATGGACTTTGAACAATAGAAACCGAAATCAAGAACGACAGCTAATTTTATGGATAAAGAAACATCGAACCGTATTCGCCTGGGAATTTTCGTCATCAGCGGGTTAATTTTACTGATCATCGGACTCTACCTGATTGGAAGTAACAGGAATTTGTTCAGCAGGAACATTACCCTATACACAACATTTTACAACATCAACGGTTTGCAGGTGGGAAACAATATCCGGTTTTCGGGTATTGATGTAGGGACGGTAGAAAAAATGGAAATCATCAATGATACCTCTGTTAAAGTGACGATGCGTGTGAAAGCAGATCTGACCAACTTCATTCGTACCAATTCATTTGCAACCATCGGAACGGACGGACTCATGGGAAATAAACTGATCAATATCGCACCGGGCACCACAGCCTCTCCACTGATTGAAAACGGCTCCACAATTCCTTCATTGAAAGGAGTGGATACAGACCAAATGCTCCAGACATTGAATCAAACCAACCTGAATGTATCGATCATTTCGGAAGATCTCAGAATTTTAACAGGCAATATCAATAAAAGCCGCGGCACCTTGTACACTGTGCTGATGGATACAACACTGGCTTTCAGCCTGAGGAACACGCTTGATAATATCGGGGTTATCAGCTCGAACCTGGAAGATTTCACCGGCGATCTTTCGTCCATTGTAAAAGGTGTTGAACAAGGGCAAGGCACACTGGGAGGCTTACTGAATGACAGCAGCCGGATGTCCATCAGCTTTCATCAATCCTTGCTTCAGATCGAAGAATCGAGCCGCAACCTGAATGCCGTAACCGTCGAATTGAAATCAGCAGTACAAAAAATCAATAGCGGACAAGGTGCAGCCGGCACTTTGTTAAATGACCCGGTGGCAGCAGAACATTTGAAAAAAACACTGGCGAACCTGGATTCCAGTTCGGCCAATTTTAATGAAAACATGAAAGCTCTGCAGGGAAATTTCCTGTTCAAAAAGTATTTTAAGAAAAAAGCGAAAGAAGTAAAATAAATTCCGGTTCATAGAGCTGTTGTTTCTGCTTATCTTTGTCCTTCTCTCCAATGCCAAACTACCGAACCATGAGCTTCTTTTCCTCTGCTGTTTTCTGGGGTGTGGTGATCATCCTGATTGGCCTGTCCATTATCCTGCGTGAAGTCTTTGACATCCATTTTCCTTTCCTTCGTGTATTTTTCGGAATCCTGTTAATTTACTGGGGAGTAAAAGTTATTGCCGGCGGATTCAACAGGAGCTGGAACAACAACACTGTTGTTTTTAATGAATCAAACATTGACTACGATAACTCCAGGAAGGAATACAATGTTGTGTTCGGAAGAAGCAGCATCGATCTTTTCAAAATGCCCATGCCAACCAGGGATGAACGTATTGAAATGAATGTAGTTTTCGGATCAGGAAAACTGATCATCAATGACAGTATTCCAATGCGGGTGGAAATGAATACGGTTTTCGGCAACATCCAGGCACCGGACAGAAACAAAGCAGGCTTCGGAAGCACCCATTACAGCACTGCCGCTTACAAAGACGGAGAGCCTTGCATCCGGCTGGAGGCAAACGCCGTTTTCGGGAACATTGAGATTCAGAGCAAGAAATGGTGATTAACCTTGGGAATTTTAGTTGGTAATCGGTAGTCGGTAGTCGGTAGTCGGTAGTCGGTAGTTGGTAGTTGGTAGTTGGTAGTTGGTAGTTGGTAGTCGGTAGTATGTAGTCGGTAGTTTAAGCTTCAGGATTCGACACTTAAGGTACTATTTATCTTTGCTTTGCTTTGCTTTGCTTTGTTTTGTTTTGCTTTGCTTTATTTTACTCTAATCTCTTGACTTCCATCCACTCCTTTCATTACATACTACCGACTACATACTACCGACTACCGACTACCAACTACCGATTCATCACTCTCAACACCTGCTCACCCATTTCATCGAGAGGGACAGAACAATTCGACAGGATAACAACGCCAGTGTGGGAAGTTTCAACGAAACCGATATAACTTGCAAAGCCAGCGGTGACTCCTCCCTGCCAGACTATTTTTTGTTGTTCGATACCCAGGGGGCTGATTCTCCAACCGAGAGCAATTTCTTCAATCCCTTTTTTTGATTCTGAGAGCCGTATCCTGGGATTGTGTGTAAAATCAAGCACACCGGTCATCGATGACTTACCGGAAGAAATATTGGCTTCCAGGAAACGCATCATATCAGCCGGTGTGGAATGGTAGCCACCGGAGGGTGCAAGAATGTCGTAATTCCAATGCGCCTGCTTTTTTCCGGTACGGTTGTAACCATTGACGAACCGGTAGAGCAGCGGATCTTGTAGTTTGATCTTCGTCTGATTCATCCCCAGAGGTTCCAACAGATTTTCTTCTACAACTCTCTCAAACGGTTTCTTTTCACGCAGTGAGAGCACATGTCCCAGAATGGAAATTCCCAATGCAGAATGTAAATAATCATAACCTATCGGTTCCAGAAGGCGGTAGTTTTTAAGGAATTCATACAAGTCCCGTTTTGAGTAGCCGGCATACGGGTCATCCTTCCCTTTGGGGGATTTCAGGTCATGCGGGTAAGCCGGCAAACCGGAAGTGTGGGTGGCAAGATAACACAACAGAATCGGCTGGGGTTTTTCGCTTGCATCCGGCAGGCAAACATAAGGGGTAAATTTCTTCCCGGCCTCCTGGCCGATGCCGTATGGATTCTCTGCATCTTTCATCGGAGCGCAGACGATCTTCTGGTACACCGGCGCCGGAACATCAACGGGAAGGTAATTCTGCAAGGGGTCATCGATTCCAACCGCACCTTTTATTGCAAGTTGAGCAAAAGCGATCGCCGTAAACGTTTCGCTGACAGGACCGATTTCAAAAACAGTGCCTGAGTCAGCTCTGTCCCTTGTACCCGGATCGTTTATCCCGTATGAATAGAACTCCTTCTGACCAGAGTTGTAAACAGCAATTACAAATCCGATCCCGTCAGTATTTTTCAAATGTTCTCCTGCAATGCTATCAATCGCTTCGCGGATTCCTGCCGGATCCCGTGCGAAAACAGACCTACTCAGCAGCAAATAAAACAGTAAAAAGCAGAGGGATTTTTTCATGAAACGACGCTCTTTGGCTATTAGAAATGATTTCTATTCCATCACATAGATACGAATAAATAAAAACATAAACCCAACTCTGCACAAGTCCTCTCCGGTCAAACCGGTTCATTGGTTGTAAAAGCAATCAGAGGAATATGGGTATGGTACGCCATCTTTCTTGTAATGGAGCGGTTGAAAATCTTCTGAATAAAGGAACGTTTGTGCATGGTCATGGCAACCAGATCCGCTTTTGTTTCTTCAAGGAATAAATTTAATCCTTCGTACACATTCTTATGCTCGAGCAGCCGGAAAGAAACTTTCTCGTATTTACTGTCTTCGGCAATCCGTTCTTTAAATCTCTCAATGGATTCAAATTCGTAACTGTTTTCAATTTCCCCGGAAGAAATGTGCAGTAAAATCACTTCAGCATTGAAAGGGCGCGCAAATTCGATAATTTCTTCTACGTGCTGGAAGTCTCCTTCTGCATAACTGGTGGCGTAGACAATTTTATCAAAGGACGTAAAGGTTGCTTTTTCAGGAACGGCCATTACCGGGCATCCGGCATGCTCCATCACGGAAGCAGTAATTGTGCCCACCAAGGCTTCCCGCAATCCGGTTGCACCCTGTGTACCCATGATGATGATGTCGGCCTGCTTTGCTTTCGCTGCTTCCACAATCTCATCCTCTGCATATCCCTGTGTAATCAGGGAGTCCATCTCAATTCCCGGATTTTCTTCCTCCAGCTTGTTGACAAGTTTTTGAATCGCATCTTCTGAAACTTTTCTAAGTTCTTCATCGGCCTGCGGAAATACCGGTACATCAGTGGCATATACAGGAATGACAAAACTGTGAAAGAGTGTCATTTTTGCTTTCTGTTTACGGCACAATTCCAAAGCAAAACGGATGGCATGCGTTGCATTGCCGGAAAAATCGGTAGGAACAAGAACATTTTTCATGATCTGTATTTTTCTAAAGGTTAATACTGCTATTCAAACTCCCCTTTCCTCCTCATTCAGTCAGCCCTGAACGTCAATCACTACAGACTATCAATAGCGGTTGACGAGAGCAATGCGGTTGTACTGAATCAATTTGTCATTATCTAAAAATACAACATCTCCATGATTCAACAATACCATTTCAATGATGTCGTCGACGGCATCTGCGATTTTACTCCTTGAGTTTTCAACTTCTCCGTCTATCAGAATGGTATAACTATCGTCTCCAAACCGTGCAGCCTGCCGGAAATCCTTTTCAACGAGCAAGAGCCGTCCTTTCGCTTCTGCGGCAGATCTCCAGACTTCGGTAATGCCGGCAGAATACGTATCTGTATTGATGGCTTTTTGCAAAAGCTCAATGGCAGCATCCTGTTCTTTCCCCTCAAACACTTCGAAGTGCGGTTTGATCCGGCTCCTGATTTCATTGTATGTTGCATGTTCGTAATTCCCTTCTATGTACCCGATGATCCTTTTGGCATTCCGGGTATTGTTTTTCAGGTATCCGATCATCTTTGTATCGCCCATCACCAGCACCGGATCATTGCTACCCCTGGTTTCCTTTTCAATCACCTCATCGATAAACCTGAGGTAATTGCGGATATTTTTATCATCGTAAGCGTGCGCATCCAGGTAATCCCAGCCCGGAAAACTATGTTCATTGGTAACGTCCTTTACATTCTCCGGCATATCGGTGAATGTAACCGGCATTAAATGGGAACCATAACCAAAAAATGTTTTCACTTTATTCTGTGAGAGGACTGCCAGGAGATAATTCCTGTTAATTTTTGCCGCCATCAGCAGATCGCGGACCTCAAAGGAATTGTCAACGATCACTTTTTCAGTAACCGGAAAGGGAAGATGAATCACTTTTTCAACAGTATCTGAAACGTAAATGGCAAGCCCGTTTGAAACCTCGTTCAACTTGATGGTATTGACGGCATGGTGAAGTTTCTCCATCAGGCCTGCAGTTTTTTGTTTACTGTACTGTGCCAGCAACTGGCCTTCTGCCTGTGCAAGCAGGATGTTGATGTACTCCCGGTCCAATTTGGATTTTGGATATTGCGGATGGGTTGTCAGGATGATGGATACTGCAGGGAACTCTTTTTTGCCAATCAGGCTTCTTTCTGTGAGTGTTGACATATGTTTGAAAATTTAATATTCGTGGTAAATTGAGTATTTAGCATTTTATTAAATCAATTGGAACTGTTTCCGTTTCCATCTGAATTTTCAATATTCTCTACCTCTAAATTACTTCCTTATGGTCCCTGTGCCCTATGACAGCAGTCAAGGGAAAGGCTGATGAAAATCAGCTTAAAACACGAAAATAAACGCAAAAAACAAATTCACTGAGCAGGAGAGAGTGTTAAAATCGCGGTGCAAATTGCTTATCTTTGGAACACTAAAATTCAGAAGCAATGCATTTGAAACAGGTTGCAGGGGGTGCGGTTTTTGTCCTGTTCGCCGTGGCGATGTTAATTCCGGGATGTAAAAAAGATTCAGACGAAACTACACCCGTTGTTCCCGGCCCTACCGGGGACATGCAGGTTTTTGTGAGCAATGAAATTGACGGGCAGCCGATTCAATTGGGCGAACTGATTTATACCAATGCTGCAGGCAATCTGTACCAGGTTGATCTTTTGAAATATTACCTATCCAATGTGACGCTGATTAAGGCTGACAGCACCGAATACAATCTCAAAAATTACGAACTGATCAATGCTGCAGTGGATACAACCTGCCAGTTTTCCGGTTCGGGAATTCCGAACGGCAACTATACAAGAATGCGTTTCAATCTTGGTATTGATACTGCACGCAATCATACGGGAGCACAGGAAGGCGACCTGGACCCCATTAACGGGATGATCTGGACCTGGAATACGGGCTATATCTTTTTCAAACATGAAGGCATCTTCCGGACCACCGCCGGAACCGATACTTCCCTCCTCTACCATTATGGGACAGACCCGGTACTTGTCACTGTTGATCTTCCGCTGACGAATTTTGAAATCAAAGGCAACAGCCGTAAAGTATTCCTGACTTTTAACCTGAACCAGTTGTATTCAAACCCTACAGTCGTTGATTTTAACAACAACAATATTCATCAATCCACATCACTGGATGACAGGCCCTGGATGAGTGCACTCCTCGGCAATTTTCCACAGTCATTTTCCATTGATCACGTAGAATAACCCGGGAAATGAAAAAAAAGATTCTGGCTCTTTTATTCAGCGTGATAGCAGTGTCCGCATGCAAAAAAGAAAATGCTGAAGATCCCGTAACAGACACCGGCGATGGACATACACACATTCATATTCCGATTCCTCCCGGCTTGCCGGCCATGAACATTCCGGCGAATAATCCCACAACGGTGGAAGGAGTCGCATTGGGGAGAAAATTATTTTACGACCCTATTCTTTCCGGCAACAACACCATTTCCTGCGCTTCCTGCCATCGTCAGGCCTATGCCTTTTCGGATAGCACTTTACAGTATAGCATCGGCATTGACTTCCTCCCCGGAACACGAAATGCCATGCCAATTTTCAACCTGGGCTATGCTCCCGGACTTTTCTGGGACGGTGGAGCCGCAGATCTGGAGTCTCAGGTTATCGGCCCCATACAAAATCCCGTGGAAATGCACGAAGAACTGTCAACCTGCATTGGCGAATTGAACAACAGCACCGAGTATCGCTCGCTGTTCCAGGCAGCATTTGGAACGACGACCGTCACGACCCCCTTAGTCATGAAAGCCATTGCACAGTTTGAACGTACGATGTTATCTGCAGGATCTAAATTTGACAAGTACCAGCAGGGACTTGACTCGCTGACTCCACAGGAAGTACGGGGGATGGAATTATTTTCCGACCCCGCAAAAGGTGACTGTAATCACTGCCATATCCTCGGGAGTACGTTTACAGATTTTGAGTACAGGAACAATGGCCTTGATTCCATTTCCGCGGACAGCGGGAGGGCGCGGATCACACTCCGGGCCACAGACATGGGAAAATTTAAAACTCCAAGTTTAAGAAACATTGAAGTGACCGGTCCCTACATGCACGACGGACGCTTTCAGAACCTGCAACAAGTCATGAATCATTACAATACCGGTTTTCATTATACTGCCAATCTCGATCCCAATCTGCAGGCTATTCAAAAAGGTCGACTCAGTCAGCAGGATATGGACGACATAATTTCATTCCTGAGAACACTCACTGATTATGAATTCATGAGTAATCCAGCGTATGCAAAGCCTTAAATCCTGAGTTGCGGAGGATGAAGGGCGAAGAATTGAAGTCAACAACGGTGATACGTTTGAAGAATCAATACACAAACCTCCCCACCAACCGCTCCGTCTCCAAAACTCCAATACAACTCCCCCTTTTCAACAAAGTGTATTGAGTGATTTACCGAAAAAAGGAACATCTGCAAACCTCTTTTCACTATTAACTGATCTTCTGCTTCTATCGATTAGTTTTCACTACTACATTTTTTCCGTTACAGGGAAGGCATCGATAAAACCTTTCTCCCAGGAAGATGGTAATACACATCCAACTCTGTTGAGTTTTTTTTCCAATTGACCTGGCTGCGATTTGCGTATGTAGTGAAACCAAGTTCAGCGTTTTTTTACACCTTACAAATTATCTCGAGCTACCACTCCGAAATAATTCTTTGCGGTTTCAGCCAGGAGATTGCCGAAGTATTGACTCCTGCTTTTTATACTTGTCCATAAAAAGTAAGCTAAAGAGGACACCATGAGTACAGAAGTGCATTGTGTTCCGATCCTGTGGACAATGGCATTTTTCTTGTCGTTACACGGTCAGCACTGCCCAAGGGCACTCAACGCAGGGACTATTGAATCACAAACAAACTCCTGGTATATGTACTGTCGATACAGGATCTGTGTGGCCCGCGTACGAATGGTGACGGAATTATTTGGTAACAGACGAATCGAAATGTTCTGAAAAAGAAAAAACTCCCGCGAATGCGGGAGTTTTTAACAGGCAGGATTTTAAAACAAACACCGAAGCGCAATTGCCCGGTTTACATTCCCGGTTTGCATAACCCTGCAATCTGGTGGAATGTTTCGTGCAATGCAGTTAGTTTTACCTTCACATCTTCGTCTGTTGCTTTTGCTGCAATCATATCTTTCAATTCACCAGACTCTTTAACGAGCTGGGTTAATTTTTCCTTGATCTCCGGTTTATCCAGAGATTTAGGCGCTGTTGATTTCGCCCAAGCCTCAGCTTTTGCATACATTTCACCTGCGCGTTCACGGATTGGTTTGAAATCACCATCTTCCATTGGATGGAAAGTAGTAGACATCACTTTGTGGAAATCGGTACGTTCTTTCCAGGCTTCCTGAGTTTCAGCAGTTGCAGCCTTTGCCGGTTCTGCTTTTTCTTTGTTGTCCTGAGCCACTGACTGACCGGTAATCAACATTCCTGTCATTGCCAGGGCCAGGAAAAGCATGTTTCTTTTTTTCATACGGGTGGTTTTATTTGATAAGTTTGGAATGCAATTTTACAAAATCCGGATAAGGATTCCATGATGTTTGTCATCGAAAAGAGAGGCAAAATCTATCCTTCATTTTAATCCTTAAATCCGGATTGCAGATCACGGACAGGGAAATTAGCATTTTTACACAAATTGCGGCGAATCTTCTTCAAAAACCGCACAAAAAATAAATCCAGGATCATTTTGATTAATTAAGTTCAACTGATCACGAATTATGATCGACAAGCTCATCGCCATTTTTTTCAGGCTTCGTGATAAAATCATGAACAGTCATTTTGTGAGCAGATTCGAACAGCGGTTTCCGGTTGTGGAACATTTCCTGTTGGAACGTTTTTCGATCCTGCATTTCCGTGGACTACCCTTGACTGCACTTGCTGTTGCCCTTGTCCTGAACATCGCTCTGCTGTCTGAGTTGACTGAAAAAGTAATGAATTCCGGATCGATCACCAGGATAGATTCCATTATCGCCCACTATTTCTTCTCGGTCCGAAGTGATTATATCGCTGAAGCACTGTACCTATTCACCCAGATAGGAAATGAGATAACAATTGTGAGCATGACGATACTTCTTACCCTGTATTTTATCCGGAAGCGGTTGTACACCTACCTGATCTCATTGCTGGTTGCGGTATTGGGGAGCGGGATGACCATATTCACAGGAAAGAAAATTTTTAAAATAAACAGGCCCGATGAGTTTGCCTATTATGCGGAAAATTCCTTTTCATTTCCCAGCGGGCATTCCACTATTGCGGTTGCTTTTTATGGATTCCTGGTCTATTTGCTTCTCCGGTATCAGAAAAAAAGTTCAACACGGAATCTCACCTTCTACTCCGGGTTGTTCCTGGTACTGACCATAGGATTTAGCCGGATCTACCTCTGTGTTCATTACCTGAGCGATGTGCTTGGAGGATATCTTCTTGGATTGTCCTGGCTGATACTTGCCATCACGAATGTTGAATGGAACCTGCGGAAACGAAGAGCGGGATGAACCGGGGAGTATCCGGAAAGCGGGTCTTTGCCGTTCAGCTTGACGGTAAATTTTTCATTCTCTGGTACACCATGGATGAAACCGTTGACAGAATCGTGTTCAGATTCTTGTATTCAAGGCCACGGGTCATTACACCCAGCAGATAGGGATGATCGTTCACATAAAAAATTCCAAACTCACTCAGGTCGCCTTCTGTTGAATTCACGCGGTATCCGAATTTCCGGGCGACCGTTACATTTTTATCGATGTGCGTAATTAGTCCTTCCTGGAAATCACTTTTGGATAAAAGTTTAAGTGCAAACTCGCTATTCTTAGGGCTGAGGTAACCGGCATTGTACAGCACCCTGAACAATTTGCTGTACGATTCGGCATTGAGCCTGTATTCACCTGTGTCAGTAACGTTAAAGGGTTTCAACTGGAGGTCAACCAGGAGTTGGTCGAAATGAGCCTTGTTCATATTTTTCCAGAGTAAATCATAGGCGTTATTGTCTGATCGCGAGATCATGCTTTCCAGCAATACCTTGATGGAATAAACATGTCCACCCGGAAGCGGAGGAACATTCTGATTAAAAACTTCCTTTGGGTACTCTTTGTAGAAAACACCTTTGTTCAGAAAACCGGGATCCCTGTCTGCATCCATGAGTATTCCGATCATGACCGGAACTTTGAATAAACTTGCAAGTATGTATTCTTCATTCTGGTTAATTCCAAACCAGGACTGAGTGTCCATTCGCCGGAAATAAACGGAAGCATTTTGAATTCTGCCGGCGGTTTTTTCAGTATTAATAAATCCCGAGATTTGAGTTTTCAGGCTCTGAAGAGAATCATCTTCTATACTTATTTCAGAAAACAGAAGGGGATGAATCAATTCGTAATGATGATTCCTGTGAAATGTAATTTCGCTACAACCGCTTGAGGATGCTGTGGAAGTAACCATTACATTTTGGGGCTTCATCGCAAAAGCATCCAACAGGTAATAACTTAGGATAGCCGTTATTGAAACAGCAACTACTGTCCAGAATAAGGGTACACGAATGGTAAACAAATGATTCATTTAGTGAATTCGAATAGTACAGTTTCGCAGCAACTTGTAGTTTCCAACAATAATTTATTCATCGTGCGCTATTCACTGTTCGCATCAGAATAACAGTGCTGCAAGTTATCCAATAATCCCGTATGCTAAATGAAATTTCCTCGATTTCACTGTGTGATACATAGAAAAAATTACTTGTGAGGTAAACACAAGAAGAATGTCGGTAAACAATATTTTTTCACTCTGTTTAACGCTGGATTGTCATGGAATTGTCTGCAAAATAATTTCCCCGGCATTCAACACTTCGTTGGTTGAGTAAAATATTTTCTGTTCGACAACATCTGGAACAACAAACAGGACAAAAGCCTCTACCTGTTTGCATGCATTTAACTCAGCATCTATTGCTTTGCAGTTACTTCCGACAGAACGTAAAAACAAAATTGTAAATCGCCGGGTGTCCTGCACAAAACGTCAGGCGGTGGAATGACGTATATCGGGAGGAAAAATTTCAGAAAAGTGGCAACTAATTGAATATTAGCCATCTAAACTATTTGACCCCTTTTCATAAATGTATTACTTTTAGCCATTAAATTATTAAATTTTTTTGAAATGAGTTTGTTTGGACAATCAGCGGGCTCGGCTCCAAAGCCGGGAGTGAGTACAATTGGTAAAATCAACAAGTCGCCCAACAAACGATTCATCTGGTATTTCCTTCTCCTGAGCCTGCTTTGTGCATTACCCGGTTTACTCTTGTTGGGAGGAATTGGCGAAGCGCAGAAGTTGTTTGTCATACTTCAGCTGACGACACTGGTTTTGGCCGCGTTCCATGTGTACTACATCAATACGCGATTGGCCTGGATTGACAAATCCGTTTTTTTAAAAAAATTAGCATTCACTGCCGGTATTGTTATCGGAGCGATGTTGTTTTTTTTCCTGCTTGCCAAATTTCTTGTATTAAAAAAGAACCCGGATTACATCCCGCTTTTCATACCTGCATTCCTGGTTTTTATAGTACCGTTCTTCTTCGTGGCTACCTTCGACAAGGCCATGCAAATTCCGATGCGCAAATACAAGTTGTGGTATTACAGTGAAGATGCAAAAATGCCGGACCTCGACCTGGTCGATTTCTCGAACAGTTACATCCTGAGTTTTGAATTTCCGAAAAAATACAATGACACTACCATTTCCAATTTTAAATTTAAGGCCCCCCTGGATATGCAATTCGGAGAACTTTTCTTTATGTACATTACCGAATACAACGATAAGAACAGGGAGAATCCGATTGAATACCAGGACGACCTGAGCAAAGCATACGGCTGGCTATTCTATATCAAGCCGAATGTATGGTGGAAGCCGAAGCGTATTCTCGACCCGCATCTTTCGGTGAAACAGAATCAAATCCGGGAACATGAAGTGATTGCACCCAAACGATATATTGTCGCTTAACACGAACCAGAGGAAAAAAAAGCACTATGTTTCAAGAAATCAAATACCTGCCTGTTCACTGGATCGACGGGATGAAGATCAACGAAGATCATTTCAAGCAGATGGAATTGTCGATTGCGGACCAGGCAAGGGATGCCGCCGGAGTCGGGCTGAACAATTTCAATTATGGCCTGGTGAGCGCCGCAACGGAGAACGACAAGTCACTGGATGTAAAAATACAGGTAGACCAGACCAAACTGATTTCTGCTGATCTCTTAAAATGCAGGGCAATCACACGATCCGGTGCAAGGATTGAAATTGTCAGTAACCTGGCACAGAAATATCATTTTACTTTTGAAGAGCTCAATGCCTCCTTCAATGCCGGCGAAAGCAAAGCGAAAGCATTTTATGTTGTCATCAACTCGAACCCTTACGAACGGGTACCCGTCGGACAACCGGACACGGAAGAAGTTCCGCCACGCATGCCCTACACTATTCCCGCTTACAGCCTGAACATTTTACCCGGTGATCAACTCAGCAGCAATGCAATTCCCGACTATTTTATTCCGATCGGAAAGATCCTCCTTTCCGGCGGCCGTCTGAGTGTTGACACAAGCTATATTCCTCCGTGTTGTTCTGTCCGCAATCATGCCTTATTGTATGACTATTATTATGACTTCGGAAATAAACTTGGAGAATTAAGTAAGTCCCTCATCTCCATCATTCATAAGATCAAGACAAAAAGCCAGACCACCAGCCTCACACAGAATTTTAATTTCATGGCTGAAAAAGTTGTGTTCTTTACTGCGAATGAACTTAGCCGTTACCGCTGGATCATCGCAGAGCAGCCGCCGGTACACATGCTGGAATATTTCATCCGCTTTGCCTATGTGATGAAAACATCTCTCGATTGCCTTGTTGACCGTGACAAAGAAGAACTGATCAATTACCTGAGTGAATGGTCGGAAGTCAGCGCAGGACAATTTGAAATTGTACTCACGGATGTGATTCGCACCGAATACAACCACCTCGATATTTCCGAGTGCCTGGTGCCTGCGGATCGGATGCTGACCATGTTCAACAATCTCTTTGGGAAACTCAGCCAACTTGATTTCATTGGAAAACGAAAAGGAGAAGGTTCCTTTGTCCGTGAACGCATCGTGGAAGCAGAAACGAATAAAAAAGAAGAAGAAAAACCAAAGCAAAAAGGCTGGAGTTTTCTTGCCGATTAATTTTACATCCCGGATTTAACATTAGCATCGCTCTATGAAACCTTTGAATACACAGGACAGAATGAAACAGTTTCTCATCTTCCTGGCATTTTTTCTTGTTACCGTTGCACTGGTAGTGGCAGTTACTTATTATGATTTTGCCAATCCCAAAGAACACAACCGTTTGCTGATTGAGGAGAATGCAAATCTGAAAAGACAACTTGAAGTAAATGATAAATACCTCAGTCAGGCCGACAGCGTTCTCAGCAAAATCACAAAACTGAGCATTAACGATCCTTCGGCTATGGAAACAAAGTATGGTTTTGCCAATACCCAGAATTCAAATTTTGCAAGTGTGGTTGAATCGGATTCACTTTTGAAAAACGGAATCTACTCCCGTTTTTCGATGATGACAACTACCTTTCTTGAATTGTATGCCCAATACAAAGTGGTGAAACCAAAAGCGAATGACTTTGAAACCACAAAGCTGGAGAACGACAAGCTTGACAGGGAAAACAAGGAGTTACAAAAAGACCTGATCGAATGTCAGAAGAAAAAACCAGCTGCAATGGAATGACCTTCCTGCTTCAAAAAAAATGCCCCGGGATGGGGCATTTTTTTTGCATGTGAATTTCTCTGAAAGGAGCATTACTTCCCGTTAATTGCCCAGAGGAGTTCATTTTTATCATTGATGTCAAGCGTGATGGTGTCTCCCTTTCCGACCTGCCCGGAAATAATCATCTTCGAGATTGGTCTGCGGAGTTGGTTCCGGATCACACCTTTGATGGGACGGGCACCGTATTTCGGAGTAAATCCGGACTTGGCCAGGAACTCCCGGGCCTTATCACTCATGGTAAATGTAATGCCTTGTTTTGTCAATGGATCGAGCAGGCTCTTCATCTGGATGTTGAAAATATTCAGGACTATATTTTCACTGATTGGAGCAAACGGAACAATTTCCGTGAGTCGGGCAAGGAATTCCGGACGGAAATATTTGCCCATAATGTCCATCATTTCATTTGTTCCCGGAATCTGGCCCTTGTTGATCTTGTCCACAATAAAATCGCTTCCGATATTCGAGGTAAACAGAATGACCGAATTGGAAAAATCTCCTTCTTTACCCAACCGGTCATGCAATTTTCCTTCATCAAGAATCTGCAGGAAGAGATCGAATACCGAATTGTGGGCTTTTTCAATTTCATCGAAAAGCACCACTGCATAGGGCTGCTGACGAATTTTATTGACGAGCATCCCTCCTTCTTCGTATCCGACATATCCCGGAGGAGCGCCATACAGCAGGGCTGCTGAATGTTCTTCTTTGAATTCACTCATGTCAAAACGGATGAGTGAGTTTTCATCCATAAACATGAACTCCGCGAGCGACTTGGCAAGTTCGGTTTTTCCTGTTCCCGTCGGACCCAGAAGGAAGAACGATCCTATTGGCTGCCCCGGTTTACTTAACCCGCTCCTGGATTCCAGGATGGCTTCTGCAACAGCTTTCACGGCATGATCCTGACCAACGACACGGCTCTTCAGGATATTTTCCATGTTCATGAGTTTTTCCTTTTCCTGGGACTGCAGTTTGCCCATCGGAATCCCGGTTTTGTGTGCAACAACGGAGGCGATATCACCTTTGTCAACAATTTCTTTTTTCACTTCGGCGAGTTCCTTCAGTCGTGAAAGTACGCTCCGGATATAGGCAATGAGGGCTTCGTCGGAATCAAATTTATCGATATCCTTTTCTTCTTCGAGCTGGCTGAACAACACGTGACTGATCCGGTTTTTCGCCTGTGTATAAAACCATTTTAAATCCACCGACAACTCACCGGGTTTCAATTCCTCCCGCTTGGAAAGGAGTTCTTCCAGTCCTGCATGCAGTGCTTCCACTTCATCTTTCGAAGTGGCGCCGGTCATTTTCACTACTGCCATGGTGCGGTCAATCAGGTCAATGGCAGCATCCGGGAGCCTCCGCTCTTTAATGTACCGTTTAGCGAGTTTGATTGCTTCCGGTATGGCATCCGGGGCAAGTTTAATTCCATGGTGTTCTTCGTAGTAGGGGACAATTGTAGCGAGCATTTTTCTACAGGTCTTTTCATCCGGTTCTTCAATACGCAACAATTCAAATCGCCGGTTAAAGGCCTCATCGCTTTCGATTATTTTCCTGTATTCATCATTGGTTGTTGCGCCGATGATGGTAAGTTCACCCCGGGCCAGTTCGGGCTTGAGAATGTTTGCAGCACCGGAAGCTCCCCCATTTTTATCCAGCAAAGCGTGGATCTCATCGATAAAAAGGATCGCCTTTTCAAATTGCTTCAGTTCTTTCACAATATTTTTGAGACGGTCCTCCACTTCACCTTTGTAAGAAGCACCGGCAACGAGAGCGCCGAAATCCAATTCAAAAATTTTTGCACTTTTAAAATTTTCAGGAACAAGATTATTGATAATGCTCAGCGCAAAGCCATCCACAAGAGCAGTTTTACCAACACCGGGTTCTCCGGAAATGATCACATTGGGTTTGGACCGGCGGCCAAGAATTTCAGAAACCATCCGGGTTTCCTTTTCCCTTCCGACAATCGGATCAATTTTTCCTTCCCGGGCAAGTTCAGTTTTATCAATACAATATTTCAGGAGAGCGGAGATTTTTCCTGCTGCTACACCCGTCGTGCCGCCTGGAGCGGCAGCACCGGAAACAGCCTGCTTTAACGAAACGTTTTCCTGGAGCCGGGACATGATCTCCTGGTGTGTCATCGGGAATGTCTTGAGCTGGTCGTAAGAAAAACCAAGTCCCGGAATACTCAATGCAGCCAATGCGCAGGTTGCATCAATTTCGTCTTTGGATAATTTTACGCGGATGGTATCCGCCTCGTCCATGAGGGTCGAGATTTTATCATCACCTGCAGGATCATCGGTAATCTTTCCTGCTTTCGGAAATGTTTCCAACCGTACTTCTGCCCATTCCTCAAGAAAATAAATATCCTTGTCCATGCTTTCCAGCAATGGCTGCAAGCCAACGTCCTTGTGAAGCAACGCTTTCAGCAAATGAGGAGCAGAAAAATTGGGATTCGAAAATTCCTTTGCAACAGATTGTGCAATACGAACAGCTTTTTTCAAATCCTCAGAATAATTAATTACATCAGCCATAAATTATTTTGTTTAAAAAAATTAAATAAAAAATAAATAGATATACCCCCGTTTAAAATATCTGCAGAACAGAACTAAAAACAGAAAAGGAAACACCGGTTTGAATCAGCTACTAAGTTAATCATAAGACTCAATTTATCAAATCCTGACAGAATTAATGGGATTGAAGATTGGAGCTTGAAGACAGCGGGATTTGAAAGCGGAGGATTGGGCGGACGCGGCGGGCTTCAACCCCTGCCGATCAACGGATGACAGGCATAAATGGGCAGATTTTGAGGGAAATACTACCCTGCAATTTGCCGGGGAAAAGCAGCCGGACGCGGTAGTTGACATCCTTCTTACTGATTTGGATTGTATCTCAAAACTTGTATATTTGTTCCAAACTCAAACTTTTAAAACTATGTTTAACTATGGAATTGGGGGCAATGAAATAAGGCCCGATGCAAGCGAAGCGATCGCAGACATCCCAAAAAACAGAACACTTGTTGTAGAAAAACTTACGGATGACGCACCGGTTAAACCGGAATTGGTTTACGATCTTAAAACTGTGGAAGAAGTGTTCGCTCATTTTAAACCAAAAGTAGAAGTTGAACTGGAAAAAGAAGACGGGAGCGCTACCAATGAAGCTTTATCGTTCACAAATCTTGGTGATTTCGGAACCAAAGGAATTACCAATCAGAATCCGTTCCTGCAGGATTTGAACCAGAAGCAGGACCAGTACATGAAAATTATCAAACAGCTGAAATCGAATAAATCCCTCAAAGCAATCCTGGAAAATCCGGATACAAAGGGAGCCTTTGTCGGAGCCTTGCAGGCATTGATTCAGGAGATAGAAGACGCTAAATAATTTAGTTTACTGATTTATCATTTTTTAATTTTATCCTAAGCACAACCTACTCACATGGAAGAGTCTCAACAACAACAACAGCAACAAAGTCAGTCCAAGGAAAGAGAACGCGTTGCAAATCCTGCACAGGTTCTTGAAGAAAGCGCAAATAAACTAGCCAAGTATGGCGGATTCGATGCATTTGAATCCGTGATTGAAGGAGTTCAGAACCTGAACCCGGAGCGTAAAGCGCGGAAGAAAATTTTTCTGACTGAGTCCGATAAGAAACAGGAACGCGAATCCATAAAAAAATCGTTGCAGCTCTGGGCAGATTTATTACAGAACACCGACAGCATTTCTGCTGCTGTTGAACAAGCCCAGCAAAAATCCGATGCTGCTGCAGCCCTGTTAAAGAAAAATCTTCTGAAAGCAGTGGAAGCCAGCAAAAACCTGGAACGTTCGTACCGCTCAGTTGCTCTGTTTTATAAAAATACAGAGAGTGACAAACTTAAAAATGTTACACTCATGAATGCGGATCCGGAGCAATTGAAGGATCTGGATAATCCCCGGTTCATTGATGCTGTATCGGGCGAATTGAAAGCGAATTATGACCGCCTGGATCTGAGAGACAACTATTCTATTCTGTTGCTACCGGGCTATCTCGGTTCCAACAAAGTGGTTGAAAAATGGGCGAAACTTGCTCATGAAAATAAAGTGATGCTCGTAACGGATTTTCAGCACCTTGATAATCCGGATGATGTGATGGAATTGTTTGAGTCCGCGAACCTGACAGGTGGAGATGTCTATCGTTCCAATGTCATGATGGCCTGCAACTGGCTCGTTGGCCGTGGAAAATTCCAGGAGGTTGGAGAAGATGAAGATTTGTATGTTCCTCCTTCCTCAGCCCTTGCCGGTAAATTGTACACGACACTGATGTCTCAGGTCACAGCTGGTAAAAAACACGGAGGAATGAATGAAGTGGACGGGGTGTCCTTCGATCTTAAGAAAAGTGAAATTGCCAACCTTGAAAAACTCGGACTTGTGCCCATGGTGAATGAATATGGGAAAGTGATGGCATTTTCTGCAAAGACGCTTTTCAACGGCGACAACCTTGGATTGCAAACGTACTCGGTTGTGCGTGTATTTGACTACATCACTAAAGTACTGATCGACTTCCTCAACCGCCGTGCTTTTGAAAACTGGAATTCCAAAGCTGAAAAAGATCTGCGTTCCCAAATTGTGAAATTCCTGGACAGTGTAACGGGACCAGACAAGCTGATTGAATCTTTCAAAATCATGCGTTTCGAACAAGACCCACAGCAAAAAGACCGTATTTACCTGGACATTCACATGACGCCTTATTTCCCGGCGAAAAATTTCATGATCAAAATGGATGGACACAAAGGGGACGATCCGAATTCCGCTGAATGGAGTGCGAAGTACGACAAAGCCTGATCTACAAAAAAATATATTTTCATTGTTCCGGCCGGAAAGGATTCTTCTTTCCGGCCGGTTTTCCCCACCCCCTATTCAAGATTTGACGTTCATTGAAACCCTCTGATTACACATTCATCTATTCTCTCTGTCCTGTTTTCTGAAATAATCTTTGCCACTGGCATGCTTATTATCGCACAACAGTCAGTGGTCTGTTGCAGAATTGTTTTTCATCCTTAGGTCAACTGATCACCACCGGTGCAAAAAAGAAAAAATTCCGTACTGAAAAAGCCCGTTGAAAAGAAAACCGGCATCCTTGTTCTTTCCTGTCACACCCTGTGTCGTACTACCACTGTGCATAGCAAGACATCCACATTCCACCCGTTTGGGTAGTTGACGCAGGCGAATCCCGGACGTACATTTGATCTATCAAATTAAAATTTCATTATCACCCTTTAAAAACTAAACCCATGTCATTCAAAGCAAAATTCACAGTTGACGGTAAAGATTACCGCGTATTTCATTGCACCTATGCCCTCCAGCAGGATGTAGATAAAACCGGCCGCCCTTCTTCAGAAGTACGCGGAGGAACGCTACAGCTGGAAGTCGAATCTACAGGCGACTCAGCCCTGGCGGCCTGGATGATGGATGCCTACAAACACAAAAGCGGTAAGGTTACTTTTTACAAACGCGACAGTGAACAAAAAATGAAAGAAGTGTCTTTCACAGACGGCTACATCGTTTCTTATACAGAATCGTTCACCAACCACGGTGACAATCCGATGAGCGAACATTTCGTAATTTCTGCTAAAGAACTAAAAGTTGGCGACGCAGAGCACAAAAACGAATGGCCTATCTAATCCCTTTCAATTACTATATTATTAACCTTTTAAACACACCAACACCATGTCATTCAAAGCTAAATTTACAGTCGACGGTAAAGACTACCGTGTATTCAATTGCTCCTACTCCCTTCAAC
>DAORHY010000013.1:0-24128 GCA_035438225.1 Bacteroidia bacterium | reverse complement strand
AACTTCTCCCACTTCATCCGTCAGGTTGAGGAAGGCATGCGGGACCTTGGATGGCAGATAGGCGAAATCGCCTTCCTTGCAGTAGAAAATATCATCACTGATCCTGATCTTAAATCTGCCTTTGAGCACATGGATGGTTTCTTCCTGTTTGTGATGAACGTGCAGGGGCGGCCCTCCGTGAGGAGCTATTTCTACTATAAAATAGTCAAATGCGCCTCCGGTATCCTCGCCGGTAACTTTAAAAATAAGGTCACGACCGGGACCCGATTGTAGTTTTAACCCTTCTTTTGGGCCTAACACTTTGTGTTGAGTAGAAATCATGATGCGTGTGTGATGGATGAATGAATACAAAGATGCCTGACCTGAAATGTAAAATACTTAACCCGGGTTAAGAAATGATGGCAGAAGAGAATTTCCTTATTTATTCGTGAGCCGGTTTCGCATACGGCTCAGCGAGGGAGGTTCGATGTTGAGAAAAGAGGCAATGTATTGCAATGGAATACGTTGAAATATATGCGGCTGTTTGGCTAATAAATTGAGATATCGTTCTTCCGCTGTCAGCGTTTTCATTTCTTCAATTCTGTTTCTGGAAGCACTTGCTGAATTGAGCATTTTAGAAGTATACCATTGTTTTAACTTCGGAATTTCTTCCTCAGCTTTCTGAAAATTCTCTTTTGAAATTTCCAGCACCTCTGAATCTTCCAGCATTTGAACATAGTTGGTTCCCGGTTTGCCTGAATAATAACTGTCAAAATCACCAAGCCACCAGTCTTCAAATGCAAAAAACAAAATTCGTTCATGTCCTTTTTCATCCAGGACAAAATTTCTCGAGCATCCCGTGTTCAGATAAGCTTTCGACTTGCACACTTCCCCGGCTTTCAAAAAATAATCCTTTTTGCAAATATATTTTCTCTGAAAAAGGGACAAAAACAAGGCAAACTCTTCTTCCGTAAATCCGAAGTTGCCCCTGAACAGCTCCACAAATTTTGGATTGAGATTATTTAATTCAGGAGCCATAGTAAAATTCGGGTAAAAGGTTGTTGGTTTTCCATTGGTTACGGTGTACGTTAGTTCCTGCAAAAACTAAATATAATCGAAATATTTCGATTGGCAATCATCCTGGTCTGTAGGAAACAGACTAAAATTGGGGGATAAACATGTTCCGCATAATGAATGGCAAATAATCGTGACTTCCCAAAACTCCTGAGGAGTGCAGTCATCGCAGCCGTTTGCGGAGGGTGAAATTCAGAGAAATCCCGACGGTTTAGTATGATTCGGAACGTTCATCCGAAAAACGAAATTGAAAAGTGATAAGCGGTAATTGTATTCTACACGATATGAAATTTCTTCGAAAAGAAACGCATGAATCTGAATTGAGCCTTTCCGTGTTCGAACTGGTTTATACGAATGCCTTCATCCGGTGCCCGACAGGTGCACTCTTCACGATTCAAAGAAAATGATGTCAGACAACCGGCAGACAGGAATAGCTGTCAACCCATAAAAAAGACAGATGAGAATTGCAAACCCAAACATTCTGTCACTCTGTTTGAAAAGGAAAGTTCCGCGTGGAATCCATCCAGTCCATTCACATCAACCTGCCAACCGGGTACAACAAATACCGGTCGTCATAGTATTTTGTTTTGCTGTAAAACCACGTGAGGATAGCATATGGATCATTTGCAAAGGATTTGTCTGCCGCCTTTTTTTCTTCAAACTCTTTTTGTAAAGCCGGCGATTCTTCCAACATTTTTTTTGCCATGGGTTCCATGACATACGGTTCGATGTATTCTGTTCGTTGAAAAATGGAAAGAAAAAATCCCCAGCTGAAATAAGAATCTCTTGAAGCAGGCTCTAGTAAAATCACAACCAGATCACTCAATGGCTGGTCGGTGCTGACATAGGCGGAACCTGGCGGAAAAATTTGTTTTCGTATTTCTGTTTTTGAACTGGCTCTCACCTGCATGTGACCTTCGTAAGGCTGCATCTGGTTATTGTCATCTGCCAGGGAATAATCAGTAATGCGATACATTTCTACTGTTACTTCAGTCGGTACGGTCGTCAATTCCATTTTTACTCCGTGGAGTTTCAGTCGTTCAATGACGTCAATGCAGGACGCAGGAATCCAGTACCCTTTTGGCCTGCTGATAAAGTTAAAGGGCTCTGTTGATTTGTAATCAGCCACCCGCATTGTTACCGGTTTTCCCAGCCATTCCACATAAGCGGATCCGGTTACTGTTGACTGGCGGACAACACTGGCTATGCCGGAAAGGTTCATGCTGTCGGGAGCCGCTGTTGTGGTATCACTCGTCTGCATGTTCGATTTTGTATCGAAGCTGAGGGGAATTTTCATTTGCGGAACTTTCCACGACAGGGGTATTTTGGTACTTCTTATTGCTTTGTCTTTTTCAGTAATTTCTTTTAATAATTTTCCTTCAGTTGCCAGAAACTTTAAGGTGCTCTCCAGCAATACACAGGTACCCAATACCCGCTGCTTAAAAGGTTTTAAGGAATGATTTTCAATCAGAATAGTTGCGAGGTGTCGCAGGTCACCATAACTATCCGAAAATCTTGGGCCGCCGGTAGACATGATAATTCCCTGCGAAAAATCCTGGTCATTGAAAGGGAACAAGAGGGGTCCGGGAATATGACCCTTTGCGGTTAATGCTTTATCTGCAAAAGGTTTGTAGTGATTTTCCAGCCAGTCGCGGATGGCAGGGGAGTAACCCTGTTTGCCATGTCCTCCGAAAGTGATGTCGTACTGGTAATCGGCTCCGTCCGTGACATGGATATCCATATAGAGTACAGGATTGTATTCATTGATCACATTTAGCACCGATCTTAATTCTTTGGTGTCCAGTTTTGTATAATCCCTGTTCAGGTTGAGGTTTTGAGCATTGGTTCTCCAGCCCTGGTTCTGCGGACCGCGCTGGTTAGGGCGGCTGAAAGCCGAAGACCGCTCGTGAGCATCCACATTAAGAATGGGAATGAACAGGAAATTTACTTTCTCCAGCAATGAACGTTTACCTCCAAAAGCGATTTCGCGCAACAGCATCATTCCGGCATCCTTGCCGTCTATTTCACCGGAGTGAATGCCCGCCTGCGCCAGAAAAAGAGGCTTGTCTGTATTTTTTAAAGCAGCAGAAGAAATGTCTTTATCCATGGAGGCGATGATCATAACTATATCCCGCCCGTCAACGCTTTTGCCAATGGAAACCATCGTTAACAAAGGTGAAGCCGCGCAAAGTTTTTCAAGCCAATGGATGGTTTGCACATAATCCGGTGTGCTGACAAATCCGGAACTTTCCGTTGGTGTGATCCAGGGATTTCCCGGTTTGGCAATCCATGCTTCACTTGCACCATGCCATTCCATTGCCGGTGGCAGAATGGATTGTGCATTTGTAATGTTTGCACTGAGTAACAGGAAGACATACACCGCACATCTCCATTTGTTTTTATTAATCATAATCAAATTTTAGTTCTAAACGGTAAAGCTTTATTTGCCACAAACTGCTTTGTGGAAAAATTCAATGTTAAATAAAATTTCTGATCCATTGCTATCCTTGAAGCCGGGAAGCTTTTTAAAATCGCTCTACCGATTCACCTGCAGCAAGGGTTAAAGATGAACACATACCAAAACTCCCGAGGAGTGAAATAAGTAATAAGCGTAGCCGGGTTGGGAAGAAACGGTCTGGAGTATAGACAGCAGGTTTGAACCTACGGATTTTTAACCGGAAAGAAAGTAGCTTTTAAAATCGCTCTCCCGACTCCCGACTCCTGACTCCCGACTCCCGACTCCCGACTCCCGACTCCCGACTACTGACTCCCGACTCCCGACTTCCTACTCCCGACTCCCGCAAATTATTTACACAAAGTGGACCTGGATCTCGTCCGATATGCGTTTCCTTGCCGAAAAGGGTATATTTGCGATGTGAAGAACTATTTCCGCCTGCTCCGCTATGTGAAATCCTACAAGGGATACGCACTGCTGAACATCCTTTTTAACATGCTTTCGGTGATTTTTTCGCTGGTTTCACTGACCATGGTGATTCCCTTTCTGAATGTACTTTTTAGTCAGAGTTCTGAATTCCACCCGGAGCCCTGGTCATTTTCGCCAAAAGTGCTTTTTGCCAATTTCAATTATTACCTGAGCGAATACATCGTTGCCAATGGCAAAATGGAGGCGCTCATCCTGATTTGTGTGCTTGTCATTGTCTTGTTCTTCCTCAAAAATTTCTTCCGTTACCTTGCCATGTATTTCATCGCTCCGATCCGTAACGGTGTCGTGCGCGATTTACGGAACGGGATGTACGAAAAGGTGCTCTTCCTGCCACTCAGCTATTTCTCTGACGAACGCAAAGGCGATCTCATCTCCCGAATGACCAGCGATGTCCAGGAAATTGAATGGAGCATCATGCAGTCTCTCGAAGTCATATTCCGCGAACCGCTGACCATTCTTCTTTTTCTCGGGACCATGATTACGATTTCCCCGCAGCTTTCGATTTTCGTTTTCGTACTCCTCCCGGTCGCGGGTTTACTCATCGGGCAAATCGGAAAAAGTTTGCGACGCACTTCCGCGAAGTCTCAGGCAAAAATGGGTGTTCTCCTTTCGACAATCGAGGAAACGCTGAGCGGTATGCGTATCATTAAAGCATTCACCTCCGAACTTTTTTCCATGGAAAAATTCGGAAAAATAAATGACGAATACCGCCGCCTGATGACCCGTCTGTATCGCAAACGGGATCTGAGTTCCCCGCTCAGTGAATTCCTCGGCGCGATGGTGATGGTGGTGGTGATTTATTTCGGCGGAAAACTGGTGCTCGACGGAAGCTCGAGACTGGAACCTGCAATGTTCATCGCCTTCATCGTGATTTTTTCACAGCTGATTCCTCCCGCGAAATCATTTACCGAAGCGTATTCCAATGTACAGCGAGGTTTGGCTTCGGTGGATCGCATCAATAAAATTCTGTACGCGGAAGTGACCATCCGTGATAAAGAACATGCTCTGCAGATTGCAGATTTTAATCACGCGATTGAATACCGCGACGTCTCTTTCGCATATCACCAGGGCGGTACCGGCTGGGTCCTGCACAATGTAAATCTGAAAATCGAAAAGGGAAAAACAATCGCCCTCGTCGGACAAAGCGGCTCCGGGAAAACAACGCTGGCAGATCTGCTGCCCCGTTTTTATGATCTGGAAGAAGGAGAAATCCTGATCGACGGAGAAAATGTCAAAGACTACAAGCTCGCCGACCTGCGCGGACTGATGGGCATTGTGACACAGGAAAGTATTTTGTTTAACGATACAGTATTGAACAACATCGCCTTCGGCATGCCGAACGTGAAGGAGGAAGATGTGATGGCGGCGGCAAAAATTGCCAATGCCCACGACTTCATCATGCAAATGCCGGAGGGTTACCAGACAAATATCGGTGACCGCGGAGGCAAGATGAGCGGCGGACAACGCCAGCGCATCAGCATCGCACGCGCGGTTCTGAAGAATCCCCCCATCCTCATTCTCGACGAAGCGACATCCGCACTGGACACCGAAAGCGAACGCCTCGTACAGGACGCCCTGACACACCTGATGCAAAACAGAACAACGCTGGTCATTGCACACAGGCTATCTACCATTCAGCACGCCGATGAAATCATCGTCATGCAAAAAGGAGAAATTCTGGAAAGAGGCAAACACTTTGAACGTCTGCAGAATGGAGGGGTGTATAAGAAGCTGTACGATTTGCAGACTTTTGTCTAAGTTGTTATTAGGTTATTAAGTTATTGAGTTATTAGGGTTAAGGGGTTGAATAATTAATCTCGAAACACTTTAAACATAGTTATCGATTTCTTTTCTTTGAATTAGAAAATTATTTTTTTACTACAAAATTACATCGGACATCACCTGCAATCCTAAAATCCGTGAGCTCAATAACCTAATAACACAATTATTACAAAGATCACCTGCATTCCTCTAACCCGTTAGTTTAATAACTCAATAACCCAATAACCCAATAACTTAATAACTCAATAACATAATAACAATGACTTCAGATCCTTTCATGAAAGCCGCTATAGAAGAAGCCCGACAGGGTCTCAACGAAGGAGGTATTCCTATCGGTTCAGTGATGGTGAGAGACGGGAAAATCCTCGGTCGCGGACACAATCAACGCGTTCAGAAAAATGATCCGATGACACATGCTGAAATTGATTGCCTGCGCAATGCGGGAAGGGTTGGGAATTACAAAGGTGCCGTTCTCTACAGCACACTGATGCCCTGTTACCTTTGTGCCGGAGCTGTTGTTCAGTTCGGAATAAAAAAAGTAATCGTCGGTGAGTCCCGCACTTTCCCCGGAGCCGAACAGTTCATGCGCGAGCATGGAGTAGAAGTCATCAATCTTGATAATGCAGAATGTATTGAGTTAATGGAAAACTTCATCCGCGATAGACCGGAGTTGTGGAATGAAGACATTGGGGAGTGAGGGAGGTTGGTGTAGTCTGTCATTTGTAGTCATTAGTCAATAGGCAGTAGTATTACAAGGTGCGAAGTATGGGGTCGGCTACTTAATTTTCAGGATATTTTTTCATTTCATTTGGCCGTTGCCTCAATTACCAATAACCAACCCCGTTCCTCATTCCAAAGAATTCCTATCTTTACAAGTCAATCCCTACCCAGAAAAATGGAAACAACTACACTCAACTACCCTTCAGTAAAAAATTATATAGCGGGGAAATTTATTCCGGATGGAAAAAAAACGATGGAAGTGATCAGTCCGTCTACCGGAAAAGTAATCTCCAGCGTTCCGCTCTCCTCTGCTCAGGATCTCGACGAAGCAGTAAAAGCTGCCAAAGCCGCATTCCCGGCCTGGTCGGCAATGCCTGTAAAAGAACGCGTACAGGTTTTTTACAGGTACAAAACGCTGCTTGAAAAAAACATGCAGGAACTTGCACGCATGGTGCAGGAGGAAAATGGAAAAACGCTTGACGAATCCATCGCGGAGGTAGAGAAAAGCATAGAGCTCACGGAATTTGCCTGCTCCTTACCGCAATTGATTTCCGGGGAATTGCTGGAAGTGAGCCGTGGCGTGGAATGTCGTGTGGAACACAAACCACTCGGTGTTGTCGCTTCGATCGCCCCGTTTAATTTTCCAAACATGGTTCCACATTGGACAATACCGAATGCAATCGCTCTCGGAAACTGCATGATCTTAAAACCATCCGAACAGGTTCCCATGTCAGCAAACCGTATTGCTGAGTTGCTGAAAGAAGCCGGATTGCCCGACGGAGTTTTCAATGTCGTGAACGGTGACAAAGAAATTGTGGAAGCGATTTGCGATCATCCGGATATCGAAGCGGTGTCGTTTGTAGGTTCTTCAAAAGTGGCAAAGATTGTTTACCGCCGCGCAACTTCCAACCTGAAACGTTGCGTTGCTCTCGGGGGCGCAAAAAATCACCTCATCGTTCTGCCCGATGCGCACCAGGACATGACGGCAAGCAACGTCACCGCTTCCATGTCGGGTTGTGCCGGGCAACGTTGTATGGCTGCATCAGCAATGGTAGCTGTTGGAAATATTGATACCATCATTTCAAAAATATGTGACGAAGCAAAGAAAATTGTTCCTGGAAAAAATCTGGGTTCAGTGATCAGCAAGGCCGCAAAGGAACGCATCGAAAAATACATAACAGAAGCTGAAAAAGCAGGAGCAAAAGTTCTTGTGGATGGAAGAAACTGGAAAGTAGAAGGCAAAGAAGAAGGATTTTATGTCGGCCCGACGGTGATCGATTTCGTTACTCCCGATATGGCCATTGCAAAAGAAGAAGTCTTCGGTCCGGTGCTCGCCATCATTCGGGCGAAAGACCTCGACGAGGCGATCGCGATTGAAAACAATTCAAACTACGGCAACGCGGCTTCCGTCTTCACACAAAGCGGCGGACTTGCCCGTCAGGTCATGGAACGGGCCAGTGCAGGGATGATCGGTATCAATATCGGTGTTCCGGTTCCGCGTGAACCGTTTAGCTTCGGTGGTTGGAACGAAAGTAAATTCGGAGTCAACGACATCACCGGAAAAAGTTCCATAGAATTCTGGACCAAACTAAAAAAGACTTCCGTGAAATGGAATGCGGAAGCGAAAACGAACTGGATGAGCTGAGGAAAGATTTCACGCAAAGACGCAAAGAACGTAAAGCGTTTTCTTAGCGCCCTTTGCACCTTTGCGCGAAAAAATTATATTTTATTTTATATCACAAGAATATGTCAACTGCCACAATCACAAAAAAGGACGAGATCATTCAAAACAATCTGGACTATACTTTATTCTCCTGGAGTAAACAAAAGGGAATTGCTCCCCTCGCTATTCAACGCGGGGAAGGTGTGTATCTGTACGATTACGACGGAAAAAGGTACATCGACTTTTCTTCAGGTTTGATGAATGTCAATATTGGTCACTCAAATCAACGCGTTACCAAAGCCGTTACAGACCAAATGCAGCAGGTGAGTTATGTAACTCCAAGTTGTGTAACAGAAGTTCGTGGAGAACTGGGTAAAAAGCTGGCGGAAATTTCTCCCGGTAATCTGACCAAAACATTGTTCACCGTTTGTGGTGCTACCGCAATTGAAAACGCGATTAAGCTCGCGCGCTTATATACAGGAAAGCACAAAATCATCGCTCGTTACCGTGCTTTTCACGGTGCATCTTATGGAGCGATGACTGCCGGTGGAGATCCGCGCAAACTGGCTGCCGACTCACAGCAGATTCCGAATATTGTCCACGTCGAAGATCCTTATTGTTATCGTTGTCCTTGGGGAAAAGAAATCAATTCCTGCGAGCGGGAATGCGTAAGTCACATCGAACGAATCGTTCAGTTTGAGGGACCTGAAAATATAGCGGCGATTTTGATGGAAGGAGAGAGCGGTTCCTCCGGTTGCATTAAATACCCGCCGGATTATTTGAAAAAAGTTCGCGCACTCTGTGATAAATACAATATTCTGCTGATTGCGGATGAAGTGATGAGCGGTTTTGGCCGCACCGGAAAATGGTTTGGGGTAGACGTACACGGTGTCGTTCCGGATATGATCGCGACCGCGAAAGGAATTACGGCCGGGTATCTTCCACTCGGTGCATTGATTGTCTCCGATAAAATTGCGGATCATTTCAATGATCGTCCGCTCATGCTCGGATTGACGTATTCTGCCCACGCTGTTTGCTGCGCCGCCGGATTGGAAGTCTTAAAAATCTACGAAGATGAAAACATGATTGAGAACGCTGCGGAAATGGGGAAATATGTAGAAAGCAGAGTGGAAGCGATGAAACAAAAACATCCGAGTATTGGTGATTTCCGTACAACCGGTTTATTGGGCTGTATCGAACTGGTGAAAAACCGCAAGACCAAAGAACCCATGGCTCCTTTCAACGCCAAACCGGATGAAATGCTTGTGATGAACAAAGTGGCAGCGAAGATCAAAGAACTCGGTATGTACACATTTGTACGCTGGAACTACATCTTCATCGCACCGCCATTGTGCATCACCAAAGAACAAATCGACGAAGGTCTTGCCATCATCTCCCAGGCCATCTCCCTCGCCGATGAACATGTAAACTAAAGAACATTGCGCCCTTTGCGTCCCTGCCTGCCTGCAGGCCGGTTTGAGGGAAATAAATTGTCCATGTCTTCACAGGAAACAGAACCCCGCAACTCCTCCCTCTACAGCGAAGACCTCGCGCCCGTTCCCCCGGAAAAGAGAACCTGGAACACCTGGAACTACGCTGCACTCTGGATCAGCATGAGCCTGTGTATTCCAACCTACATGCTCGCCAGTTCATTGATTGAAGGCGGAATGAACTGGTGGCAGGCCATCCTTACAATTTTTCTCGGCAATACCATTGTTCTGATTCCAATGATTCTCAACGGTCATGCCGGTGCGAAGTATGGAATTCCGTTTCCTGTATTTGCAAGAGCAAGTTTCGGAGTGACCGGAGCGAATATTCCCGCGATGCTGCGTGCGATTGTAGCCTGCGGCTGGTTTGGAATTCAAACCTGGATCGGTGGTTACGCAATTTATCTGATGATCAAATGCTGGTATCCCGGCATCGAAAATCTGCCACAGCTATTTCCCGATTCATTCGGCTTACAAACCGGGCCTGCTTTTACTTTCTTTTTATTTTGGTTTCTGAATATGTGGGTTGTTTACCTTGGTGTTGACAGCATTAAAAAACTACTTGTCTTCAAAGCATTTTTTCTCCCGCTTGCCGCCCTTGCACTTTTGTTCTGGGCGATTTCAGCCGGGCATGGCCTCGGTCCAATTCTCGCACAACCTTCGAAATTTCAAACAAGTGCTGAGTTCTGGAATTATTTTTTCCCCGGACTCACAGGCATGGTTGGATTCTGGGCTACGCTGTCACTGAATATTCCCGATTTTACCCGGTATGCCAAAAGTCAGAAAGCTCAAATCATGGGACAGGCAATTGGTTTACCTCCTTCGATGACCTTGTTCTCTTTCATCGGTGTGGTTGTTACGTCCGCTACCTTTATCATTTATGGAGAAACGATTTGGGATCCACTGGTACTTGCAGGAAAATTTTCCAGCAAGATGCTGGTGAGCATTGCGATGATATCCGTGGCCATTTCCACTCTGGCCACCAATATCGCCGCGAATATTGTAAGTCCGGCAAATGATTTTTCACACCTTTCCCCGAAGAAAATTAATTTCAGAACCGGCGGCTACATCACCGGAATTATCGGAATATTAATCTTCCCATGGAAGCTCATCGCTGATCCGAACGGGTACATCTTCACCTGGCTCATCGCATATTCCAGTTTGCTGGGACCTATCGGAGGAATCATGATTGCGGATTATTATTTTATCAGAAAACAAAAGTTAAACCTGATCGATTTGTATAAATCCCGCGGAGAATATTCCTTCAGCGGAGGTTACAACAGAATCGCAATCATCGCTCTCCACTGTGGAATTCTGCCGAATGTCCCCGGGTTCTTTACCACGATTAAGGTTTTGGATGTTGGCACTGTCTGGCCCTGGATCGCCCACCTCTACAACTACGCCTGGTTCGTCGGATTTTTAGTTTCGGGAATCGTGTATTATCTTGGGATGGCAAAGGCAGTTGCTGGCAGCAGACGAAATTAATTATGGTCAATGATCGTAGGTTATTTAGTTATTGAGTTATTAGGTTATTTAGACAAAAAGGTTCATTCCCAATAATTCAATAACCCAATAACTCAATAACCCTAAAATACAATACTCAAAGATAGATGTCACTACTTATCAGAAACGGCCGAATCATCACTTCCTCCGAAGATTACATCGCCGATATTTACACCGAAGGCGAAACCATCAAAGCCATCGGGAAGAATCTTTCCCTGAATGCCGATGAAGAAATCGATGCATCCGGAAAAATGATTTTCCCGGGAGGAATTGATCCGCATGTGCATTTGGATATGCCCTTCATGGGAACGTATTCAAGCGACAATTACGAAACTGGAACGCTGGCTGCTTTGCATGGCGGCACTACCATGGTGATCGATTTCATCTTGCAAACGCAGGGAAAATCACTGCGCCATGCGCTTGAACAATGGCAGGGACGATCGAATGGAAATTGTTACGGTGATTATTCTTTTCACATGGCAGTGACTGATTTTAACGATCAGACGAAAACGGAAGTAAAAGAAATGATTGAGAAAGAGGGCATCACTTCGTTCAAAACATTCATGGCTTACAAAGGAGCGCTGATGATCGACGACCGCCAAATGGTTGGTCTCATGCAAGAAGTGAAAAAGCAGGGTGGAATGGTTACCGTACACGCAACAAATGGTGATATGATTGACTACCTCGTAGCCAAACACAAAGCCGAAGGTAAGCTGGCGCCATTGTATCATTATCTCTCCCAACCGGAAATTACGGAAGCAGAAGCCAGCGGCCGTTTTGCCGACATGGCGAATTATACCGGAGTGCCAGCATACATCGTGCACATGACCTGTGAAGGAGCTTTGAATCATGTACGCGATGCAGCCCGGCGCAATCAACAGGTTTTTGTAGAAACGTGCATTCAGTACCTTGTGCTCGATGCAACAGTGTATGAAAATGATTTTGACGGGGCCAAATATGTTATGAGTCCGCCACTGCGGGAGAAAAAGGATCAGGCTGCATTGTGGGCGGGCATTAACCAGGGGACCGTTCTCGTTGTCGCAACGGATCATTGTCCCTTCAACTGGGAACAAAAGAAAATAGGAGAAAAAGATTTTTCGAAAATCCCCAACGGTCACCCGGCAATCGAACACCGCATGGAATTGTTGTTCTCGGAAGGAGTGAACAAAGGGAAAATCAGTCTGAACAAATACGTTGAAGTAAGTTCTACCAATTCTGCCAAATTGTTTGGTATGTACCCGAAGAAAGGAACAATTGGAATCGGCTCAGATGCAGATTTGATCATCTTCGATCCCAATCAAAAGCACAAAATATCCGTCAACTCCCATCACATGAATGTCGATTACTCCGCCTACGAAGGCTGGGAACTCACCGGTAAATGCAAAACAACTATCTTACGCGGACAAGTGGCTGTCGACAATGGAAAAGTCCGTATCAACAAAGGCTACGGACAATTTGTAAAGCGCAACAAAGTAAATGGCATTATTTGATTTCTCGCAAAGACGCAAAGAACGCAAAGTCATGTGAAGCTTTGCGTTCTTTGCGCGAAACAAGATTTATATTTTATTAACCTAACTGAATTTAAACGTATGCCTCGTAAAATTAAATCCGGATTAATCCAAATGTCCCTCCCCAAAACAGAAGGCGAAGGAACGATTCCTGAAATCGTGGAAGCAATGGTGCAAAAGCACATTCCTCTCATTGAGGAAGCAGGAAAAAAAGGAGTGCAAATTCTTTGCCTTCAGGAAATTTTTAATACGCCTTATTTTTGTCCCGGACAGGATAAAGCCTGGTACGAATCTGCAGAAACTGTACCCGGACCTACAACAGAACGTATGGCAGAGTATGCAAAAAAGTACAACATGGTCATCATTGTCCCGGTTTATGAAAAAGAACAAGCCGGTGTACTTTACAATACAGCAGCCGTAATTGATGCGGACGGAAAATATCTTGGCAAATACAGAAAGAACCACATCCCGCATACATCCGGTTTCTGGGAAAAATTCTTTTTCAAACCCGGAAACCTGGGGTATCCGGTGTTCCAGACGAAGTATGCAAAAATTGGTGTTTACATTTGTTACGATCGTCACTTCCCTGAAGGTGCACGCATCCTGGGCTTGAACGGTGCGGAGATTGTTTACAATCCTTCCGCAACAGTGGCCGGACTTTCTCAGTATCTCTGGAAACTGGAGCAACCTGCACATGCAGCTGCCAATGGTTATTTTATGGGGTGCATCAACCGGGTAGGGGAAGAGAAACCCTGGAATCTCGGCAAGTTCTACGGTTCTTCGTATTTCGTGGATCCACGCGGACAAATATTTTCACAGGCATCTGAAGACAAGGACGAACTCCTCATCGCCGACTTTGATCTTGACATGATCGAAGAGGTCCGCTCCACCTGGCAGTTCTACCGCGATCGCCGCCCGGAGACCTATGGACGGATGACAGAACTTTAAATAGCATTTCTTATTTTACTTAATACATGGTACCTAATACTTGGTACCACGTATTAAGTACCAGGTACCAGGAAAATTACCCATAACAATTAGAAATCCCCATGTCCGAATACAAAGCTCCCTCCACCGAAAAAGAATTCGAAGAAAATTTTGCTCCGCTAAAACCCCTGATGAATTCCACGGAAGCATATTACGAAAGCTCACGTTGTCTTTTTTGCTACGATGCACCCTGTGTGAATGCCTGCCCAACCGGTATTGATATTCCGCTGTTCATCCGTCAAATTAATTCCGCCAATGCTATCGGTGCTGCGAAAACCATCTACGATTCGAACTACTTCGGTTACGCTTGTGGAAAGGTTTGTCCGACTGAAGTTCTGTGTGAAGGCGCTTGTGTTTACAATCATCAGGATGTAAAGCCAATAGAAATCGGACGTCTCCAGAGTTATGCAACCCGCCAGGCCATTCGTACAAAAAAGAAATTGTTCTCTCCCGGAAAATCCAACGGTAAAAAAGTGGCGGTCATCGGTGCTGGTCCCGCAGGGATCTCCTGCGCATGTGAATTGAGGATGCTCGGTTTTGCAGTGGATATTTTCGAAGCGAAAAAACAATCATCCGGACTCACCGTTCACGGTGTTGCACCATATAAAATATCCAACAAGGAAGCCCTTGAAGAAATGGCATTCCTCGAAATGCAATTCGGTTATACTGTTAAATATGAAAAGTTAATTCAGTCAAAAGAAGACATCGCTTCACTCGAGAAAACCTACGATGCTGTTTTTCTGGGAATTGGACTCGGGCTTACTTCAGATCTGAAGATCAAAGGTGAAGATCAGGAGAATTGTTTCGGCGCAGTTGAGTTTGTGGAAGAGCTCAGAAAAAAACATCACGCGATCAGTGTTCCGAAAAAAGTAATTGTTCTCGGCGGAGGAAATACCGCCATGGATGCCGCTTCTGAAAGCGCACGAATGGGAGCAGAGCAGGTAATTCTCGCGTATCGCCGCAGCAAAGCTGAAATGGGGGCCTATGAATTCGAATACGATCTCGCAAAAGGTACTGGTGTAAAAGCCATGTTCAATGTTGCTCCCCTTGAAATCCGTGGAGAGGGAAAGGTTACCGGTGTTCAGTTCACCCGCACAAAGACCGAAAATGGCAAGGTGGAAAATATTCCCGGATCAGAATATTTTGTGGAATGTGATTGGGTCATCAAGGCAACCGGTCAATCCAAACAAATGGAATTTTTAAAAAACATCAGTGGACTGGAACTTGACAAAAAAGGATGCATTGTTGTGAATAAGGAAAACGGACAAACAGGAAACCCAAAATATTTTGCCGCTGGTGATGGTGTGAGCGGGGGCCAGGAAGTCGTCAATGCAGCAGCAGATGGCCGCAAAGCCGCTCACGGAATAAAAAATTATCTCAGTACCTGAATGTAGAAGTACCCTTCAGACCGTCAAATACTATTCCATCTCATTCTTTCATCCTGCTCTTCAGGATTTACTACCCACACCCAACTACACAAATCGCATGGCCAATCTCCAAACCAACCTCGCCGGAATTAAATCTCCTAACCCGTTCTGGCTTGCTTCCGCACCACCGACTAACAGTGGTTACCAGATCATGAAAGCATTCGATGCCGGATGGGGTGGAGCAGTGTGGAAAACACTGGGTATTCCGGTTGTGAATGTCTCCAGCCGTTACGGCGCACTCAACTACCGGGACAACCGTATGGTGGGTTTCAACAATATCGAATTGATTACCGATCGTCCGCTTGCCGACAACCTACGTGAAATTGAAGAAGTGAAAAAGCGATTTCCGGATCATGCTGTGATCGCTTCTCTTATGGTAGAAACACGCGAGCAGTGGCACCAGATTGTCAAGGATGCCGAGAACGCGGGAGCCGATGGACTGGAATTGAATTTCGGATGCCCGCATGGAATGTGCGAAAGAGGAATGGGTTCTGCGGTCGGACAAGAACCAAAAGTTCTCAGGACCATCGTTTCCTGGGTAAAAGAAGTTGCGAAAGTTCCCGTCATCGTAAAACTTACTCCGAACATCACCGACATCACCCGTCCTGCAAGAGCAGCGCAGGATGGCGGAGGCGATGCAATCTCATTGATCAATACGATTCAAAGTTTGGTAGGTGTCGACATCGACAACTTTGTAACGTATCCTGTAGTCGATGGAAAAAGTACCAATGGCGGTTACTGTGGACCGGCAGTGAAACCAATCGCAATGAATATGTTGAAGAATTGCGCGCAACTTCCCGATTTGAAAATTCCGATTTCCGGAATCGGCGGAATTGAAAACTGGAGAGATGCCGTGGAATTTATTTTGCTGGGTGCTACTTCAGTTCAGGTTTGTACAGCAGTAATGCACTTTGGTTTTGGAATTATACGCGAAATGGTTTCAGGACTCGAACGCTACATGGACGATAAGGGTTTTGAAACCCTTGATCAGATGAGAGGCCGTGCATTACGCAATGTTATGCACTGGGAAGACCTCAACCTCAAATACAAAATTGTTGCGAATATCAACGAAGACAAATGCATCGGTTGCCAGCTATGTTACACTGCCTGTGAGGACGGTGCACATCAGGCGATTGCCTTAAGCGAAGATCCGCTCAACCGCAAACCAACCATCATCGAAGAAAATTGTGTTGGCTGTAATCTTTGTTCCCTTGTTTGTCCGGTTGAAAGTTGTATCGAAATGCAGCGCCGTGACGATGGTAAAGAAACCCTTACGTGGAAAGATCGGACACTCGCAGGAAATATTCCATTGACATTCAATGATCCATTGGCGGGAGGTTTGCATCACTGGGTTCCGGAACCTTCGGAAGCATTGACAAAACAGACACCCTTGCATTATAAAGCTTAAATTCCTTTCGAATACATACCCGGATGGCTTTCCATTTTAATGCGTGTAGATCCCATTCCGGTATTATATATTTATTGATATATTAAATATCTGAGAATTTTTTTAAAAAATGGCCGTAAAAAGTCTTCATCAGAGTTGATTACTTTTTACCATTTGATACTTTTGGAAAACTTGTATTTGGAATTTCTAGTTCTATAAAATATATGGAACTTAATTTTTCATCGCAACCAAAAGGACTCTACATCTTAAGAGCGAATTGCAATTTAAGTACGATTTACAAACGATTTGTAATTCAATAAAAATGAAAACTTTTAGCGTATTGTCTATCGCAACACTTTCTATTTTTATATCAATCAATTGCTCTGCCCAGGATTGGCAATGGGTTTTGGATATATTACAGCTTGTGGCGTTTTTAAAAACACCGCAGATTTCAACGGGACTAGTTTAACAAGCAACGGAATGGTCGATGCCTTCATCGCCCGAAGCAGCCCTCTAACCGCAATAGAAGATAACACCCGCCAACAGAATAATCAACTTGTGATCTATGCCAATCCCAACCAGGGCCGTTGTAAGCTGAAAATTCCGAATGAATTTGTACATGAGCGAAGTTTGTTACTTCAGATTTTTGATAATACCGGGAGAATGATTCAACAAACCCAGGTCATCATGAGTGAAGATAAAGTCCGCGTAAACCTCGAAGCCGAAGCCAAAGGCATTTACAATGTCACCCTGAGTAACAAGAAGAAAAGTTATCAGGGGAAAATTGTGTTTGAATGAGATGAATTTTGATTTTAGATTGCTGATTATAGATTGAAGTTTGATCAAAAAAATTGATCACTTAAACAGAAGTCTTCGCTAAATAAAAATCAACCATCTCATAATTACTCTTTTCCCGCTCCTCCATGTCTTTGACCGTCTTCGGCGGCGGTACAATGAATTTGGCTCCCGGTTTCCAGTTCACCGGACAGGCGAGTTTGTGCACATCGGTCGCCTGCAATGCATTTAATACCCGGATAATTTCATCCATGTTACGGCCTACATTCAGGGGATAATACATGATCAGGCGAATTTTTCCAGTGGGATCAATGAAGAAGACTGCGCGCACAGCGGCTGTTTCACTTTCACCGGGTTGCAACATTCCGTACATCTTCGACACTTTCATGTCAATGTCCGCAATCAATGGGAATCGCATAGTTACCCCCATATTTTTTTTCACATTGTTGATCCAGGCGATGTGCGAATGAATACTGTCAATACTCAGTCCAAGCAATTTCGTATTCATCTTTTTAAAGTTTTCTTCTTCCTGCGCAAAGAGTGTTAGCTCGGTTGTGCATACAGGTGTAAAATCCGCGGGATGGCTGAAGAATATAACCCAGCTGCCTTTGTTGTATTCTGAAAACTTCAGGGGGCCTTGCGTTGTTGTAGCCGCAAAATCCGGTGCCATATCGCCGATACGCGGCATGGTGTTCAGGGGTTCGTTGAATTCCATAATCGAATGTTTAAAGAGGTTGAATAATTATACTAATTCATTTAGAAGTATCCTTCAGGAATTTTGTAGGATAATCTGTTCAAGATAATTCGCCGGTACTACACCGGATTGTCTCCATTTGATTTGACCGTTTTTAAACAGCAGCAGGGTGGGAACACTTTGCACCTCATAATGCGCTGCTGCCTGGGGTTGTTCATCGACGTCAACTTTCAGGATGATCGCTTTGTCACCCACTTTATTCGCCAATTCAAGCAGGATGGGATTCATCATTTTACAGGGGCCACACCAGGCGGCACTGAAATCAACCAGTACGGGTTTTCCGGAATTTATTATTTCTGAGAATTTTGCCATGTTTATTTGTTTATGATGATGCACTCTGTGCGTACGGCTGCGCCGGATTGAATCTTACAATAATATTTACCCCGTGGATGATAACCGGATTTCCATATATAATTATAATGGCCCGGCTGTACAGATCCATTTTGAATTGTTTCTAATTCTTTTCCATTTTCATCAAGAATCCGGACAGACAGATTTCCACGGATTTTTGTTTTCAAGTCAATCGTCACTTCGGATTCAGCAGGATTTGGATAAACCGTCATTTGTAATGCTTCTTCAGAAGTAGTGATTGGCCCCAAACCGGTCGTATTGTCTTTTACGATATATACATTAAAGACCCGGGCGGATGCAGAACTTTCAACACCCGTGTTGATAAAGAAAATGTTGGGTAAGGTACTTTCTATTCCACCGGCGATTGTTCCGATATGAGTGCGGGAAAAGGGAAGATGATTCAGCCGGATGATTTCATCGTCAGCCGGATATACCGGTATAAACTCCGCACTGCTGCCAATCAATGCCGGCATTTCCTGAGGTAATTTATATTCCGCCATGGAATCATTGGAGAAACGAGTGATCAGGCTGATGGTTTTTACAAAAGGAACATTTGTATCATCCAAAAGGGTATTTGTTGTTGTGTCTAATGTATACCTGCTGATCCCGCCAAAAAAAATGGAATGCATTGTGTTCGCAATGGAATCCCAGATGGCTACTTTGGCACTGTGGTACTGATTGAGGTATTGTTCGAACCCGGGACGAACAATATATCCATTCGGCCTTATGTCAACAGTATTCAGCCATGGAAGATCTTGTCCATACTGAAAAACACCGCTGAAAACCGTGAATCCTTTTTCGCCGTTCGGAAAAACCTGAGGAAGTAGGTTGTAATCTCTTCGGTGCAAATTTGCTGTATCCTGTATCGCGGAATAATTTTGAATAGACAGAGTACCACCGTTATCGTTCACCGTAAATTTTCGGATTTCATTTGTGTACGATTGTGTATATGTTGCCATTCCCGCCGGATTGTAACGGCCATCAAACCGTTGTCCGCATACAAGATAAAATGTTGTATCCAGTCTCCCGAGATAGCCTCCTGTAACAGCCAAGTGCTGATCTGTGATTTGCCGGAAATAGGGTGCAATGCTGGTTCCTGCGATTATTGAATTTATTACCTGTGGCACATTTACCACTGTCAGATTCGGATAGGTTATGTGGTCTGCTGCAGTTGAACTGTATCCATATCCGCCAATGATGTATAACAAATCGTCCTTTTGCAAAAACTCCATATTGGTGCTTTGCAATTGTTCTTCAAGTCCGCCGGGTAATGATCCAAGGGAACCCGACCATACCTGTTTCAGTACAGGGTCAACCACATAGACAATGGTGTTATTTCCAGCGGACGCAAAAGATGCAAATGGCTGTCGTTGGTGCAATCCGTCGGTCCTTCCACCGATCATTAACCATTTTCCATCGTACTGCCCATAAGCAAAGGCTTGCAGACCCGGCATCCCCGGAATCGTGTCTTCCTCAAGTTCGATACGGAAAGTTTCCGGAGCCTGGGCGTTTATTCCAAGGCAGTTAAAAAGTAACAGGAATGCGACAATAGTGATTTTCATAGAAGGAATATTTTATTCTCCTTTTTGTTTACAATGGAATGATTCAACTATTGTTTGTTTTAGACACAGAAAATGAATTAACGGCAAGTCCACCCATCAATGCACCGTACAATGTACTGCGGTACCAAACCGAAGTAATCATACAGGTACCGTTCACGCAGCCAACATAATTCCAGTACATATAACCGGCAATTGCACCGATCAGTATACCCACCAATGTCCATTTGTATTTTAGCAATGTTGTCATTTCACCACCGGAAATCCTTTCTCCTGCCATCCCAGGATGCCACCATCCAGGTTGATCACCTTTTTGAATCCTTCGGACTGCATCACACCAGAGGCCATACCGCTGCGTTTGCCGGAACGGCAATACACTTCGTAGGTTTTTGATTTGTCCAGCTTCCCGATTTCATCTTTGAAATTTGGTGCATTGAAGTCGATGTTCATTGCACCCTGAAGATGGCCCTCAGCAAATTCTTCGGGTGTACGCACATCAATCAAAACGCCTTCATTTTGATCAAGGGATTTTTTGAATTCCTCTGTAGTAACAGTGGTGAAAGCTCCGGAATTTTGATTTCCCTGTTGACAGGAAATCAGGGCTGTGGAATAAGAAAATAGAAACAGGAAGAGGAGAAATTTTAATTTTTTCATATTTTTTATTTTATAATTGAAGGTTTGGAAATGGATTTAATTTAATTTAATTTAATTCATAAAACAGGTTCACCATCTTTACATGGTTTTTATCCGGGGAAGGAGCAGAAGTCATTGAGTGTGAAATTGTGTTTTCACCAATGACCCCTGCTTCCCCGTTGAAAGCAAATTATCGCAGCACTTGCTTCCAATTTCTCAGGCATGTACTGTCGGAGGAACGACCAGGTTATAATTCGTTTCCTTCAGCAGATTGATTCCTCCGGTGATGTTCACCACCTTTTGGAATCCATTTTTGCGTAAGATTGAACAGGCCATCATACTCCTGTATCCGCCTGCACAATGAACATAGTATTTCTGATTTTTATCCAGAATTCCCAATTCACGGTTCAGGCGGGTCAATGGAATCAGTTGTGCACCATCAATGACACCACTTACCCATTCGCCTTCATTTCTGACATCGATGACGTGCTCATCCGGAGTGTATTGTTTTTCAAAAGTAATCGGATGCATGACCTCGATATGATCCACCTTACGACCGGAATCTTTCCAGGCTTTAAAACCACCTTTGAGATAACCTTTCACATTTTCATAGCCAACGCGTGCAAGACGCAGTATGGCTTCCTCTTCATTTCCTTCTTCCGTGACCAGTACAAGCGGCTCCTTTGAATCAATCAGCGAACCAACCCAAACCGCATATTGTCCGTTGAGTCCGATGTTCACGGAGTTGGGAATAAACCCTTTTTCAAAAACTTCCGCTTGGCGTGCATCCAGAATGGTTACTCCGTTATCCACAATAATTTCAAATTCCTCAAGAGAGAGTTTTTGCACATTCCGCTTCATCACTTCATCAATCGGTTCATAACCTTTCTTGTTGATGGCAGCATCCACAAAGAAATATTTCGGGGGCTCAGTTAATCCATCGGTTACTACGTGGATAAACTCTTCTTTACTCATCGGCTGCATCGCATAATTCAGCTTCTTCTGCATTCCGATTGTGCTCCAGGTTTCAGCACCGATGTTCTTTCCGCATGCCGATCCCGCTCCATGTCCCGGATAGACAATGACATCGTCCGGCAGTGTTTTTATTTTCTTCTGAATGGATTCATACAACAAGCCTGCAAGATCTTCCCGCGACAAATCGCTCTTTACCGCCAGGTCGGGACGGCCAACGTCTCCGACAAATAATGTATCGCCTGTAAAACAGGCATACGGAACATTGTGATCATCGTACAGCAGGAAACAAGAGGATTCGAGTGTGTGCCCGGGAGTGTGAAGCACCTGGATTTTCAGATTTCCCAATGGAAAGAATTGCTCATCCTTCGCAACAGTGATGTCGTACTCTGCTTTGGCTGACGGACCGTAAATTATTTTTGCACCTGTTTTTTTTGCCAGGTCGATGTGTCCGGAAACAAAGTCTGCATGAAAATGAGTTTCGAAGACATATTTGATCGTGGCACCGCGTTCCTTTGCCAGCTGAATGTAAGGCTCTGTTTCGCGCAATGGATCAATGATGGCAGCTTCGCCGTTTGACTCGATGTAATATGCTGCTTCGGCAAGACAACTCGTATACAATTGTTGTACGTACATGATGGTATGGTTTAAAGGTTATATTTAACGTTTAATATTATGTATTTTCTGTTACTTTACCGATGACATTTATCAGCTTCATCGTTGAGGATCAGGAGTAGTTTGGTTTTCTTCACCTTAAATATTTTAAGCGGAATATTTTTCTTTTTTCATTATATCATTTCTTTTAAAAGAATATAAATCCCCATGGCAAGTACGAACCAGCCGAAGATGGGCCTGAGCAGGTGATGGTCGATTTTTCTCGCCAAATAGGTGCCGATAAACATCCCCCCGATGGCAAGTCCGGAGAAGATAATTAAAAATCGCCAATCGATCACCTGGAGGCCGTAATCTCCGATGAAACCGATCAATGCATTGGATGCAATGATGAGCAGGGAAGTACCGATGGCGACTTTAATCGGCAGCCTTGCCAGGAAGACCAGGGCCGGCACAATCAGAAATCCACCACCGGCACCGACCAGCCCGGTAACCACACCAACACCAATCCCCTGTAGAAATACTTTAATGGTATCTTTTGATGTATGTGTTGCATTTTCCTTTTCCTGAATCGTTTTTCTACGAATCATCGAAACGGATGCCGTTATCATGAGAATTGCAAAGAGGAGTAAAATGAAGATGTTCTTCGTGAGAGTCCAGGAGCCAAGTGAAAAGAACGTTTCGGGCAACAGCGGAACGATGTAATGCCGCATCATGTACACTACGATGATGGATGGGATACCAAATAACAATGCAGTCCTCAGGTGAATCAAATCTTTTCGCGCATAATTTGCCGCACCCACTGCACTTGTAATGCCCACTACAAAAAGAGAGTAGGAGGTTGCCGGAACAGCAGCAATCCCCGTGCAATACACCAACACTGGTACCGTCAGAATCGACCCCCCGCCGCCAATGAGGCCAAGACTCAGTCCGATCAGTACTGCTAGGATGTATCCAAGGATTACAAGCATGCTTTTCGTTGTTCGTTTTTGGTTGTTCGTTATTCGTTATTTATTTATTTACTCCGTTGCGTCCCTCATCCCAATTCCCGTCCCTTCGTCATTTTTTCATATAAACACATGAACATATATACATATATTAGGTCAGTGTATATGCCAACGTCCCTCGTCCCTTGTCTACATATTGCAGTGGCAATGCTCAATCACCGAAACAATCTTGGCCAGTTCTTTTTCCTTCAGGGAATAATAGATATTGATTCCTTCCCGTTCGGATTTCAGCAGGCCTTTGATACGCATGTTTGACAGGTGATGGGATACCAGGGATTGCTCGCAGCCCAATTCAGAACACAACTCATTCACCGACAACCGATCGTTCGCCTCCAACAGGTGGATGATCGATAAGCGGGTCGGATGTGCAATTGTTTTAAGAATGTAAGCGGCCTTTTCCAATTTGTTTTTTTGTAGTTTCATAATTGACAATGCAAATATATGAACATATTCACATATGTAAATATGATATTTGTCTATTATTATATAACAAATTGTAAATCAGTTGAATAAAATTGATTTAAAGGGATTATTATCTTTGCAATCTGATGAAAAACAGGGAAAGACATGACCGCTGTCACAGCCGGTGCACACCGTATCGGCTTACTTTAGTGCCGTAAATCAAAGGGTATGAAAAAGCAATTCAATGTAGTGATCATCGGTGGCGGAACGGGCGGAATCATGACCGCAGCCCAATTGAAAAGAAAAAATAAAAACTTATCCATCGCGATTCTCGAACCGCGGACAGAACATTATTATCAGCCTGCATGGACATTGGTTGGCGCTGGAACTTTCAATTTTAAATCAACACGAAGGGAGGAGTCAAAAATGATCCCTCCCGGTGTTGAATGGATACAGGATTTTGCCACGACATTCGAACCGGAAAAAAATAGTGTCAATACAAAAGGTGGTGAACAACTGGGATACGATTACCTCGTTCTCAGCCCCGGAATACAGAATGACATCGATGCATTGCCCGGATTG
>DAORHY010000012.1:0-25923 GCA_035438225.1 Bacteroidia bacterium | reverse complement strand
CTTTTGTACGAAAACGAAATTCAATGTTGAGATCAACATAGTTTAGAGAGAGTTTATTGAGATCATAATCGATGCTGTCGGGCAATGCATGCAAACGGGTTTTTCCGGGATCAACCCGGTCATCGAATACTCCATTGCTGGCTACATTCTGTGAACTGATTCCCAAACCATAGCCGACGCCAATGATACCTCCGGAATTCATTTTTTCACCCATCAGGTAAAAACTAAATCCACGCGAACTCAGCGGTTTGGTGGAAATCCCTGCAGGAATTTTTAGCCATCCGTCAGAAGTCAGATGAACAAGCAAACCATCCTGACGATGTGTGATTTTAGAAAGACTCATCTTTCTGGATGATGAAGTAGAATCCGGAGAATCCTGCCGTGCGTGTGCCTGAATGATTGATAAGAAGAACAGGCTGAAGATGATTTTTTTCATACGCTTGATGTTGATTATATCAAAAAAATCTGATAAAAATCGGGAAGAAATCAAAAAACAAAATGAATCAGTGTCAGGCCCAGGGAAATGCAGCCGTTTTTACTGGTTATTGACTCTGGATCTGACACTGACTCCTTCTTGTGGGCCCTGCTGGAATCGAACCAGCCACCCACAGATTATGAGTCTGTTGCTCTAACCGAATGAGCTAAGGGCCCGGATTTCCTGGCCTCCGGAATAGAATGGGACACAGGAAAAGGGAGGCAAATGTATCAGTTGAGACTAAGAATTACAAGTAAGATGCAGAATTGCTTCATCTGCAATTAATTTTAAAATCCGATTTTTCGTCCTCTTATGAAGCAAGTATCCTGTTTTTTCTTTCTGATCCTGATTTCGACCCTTTTTTTCGCCTGTTCACGTGAAAAACCTGCTACCTGCCTGCCATATGATATTTCAAACCCCGCGGAAGTCCTGAAATTGCCCGGACGTTTGAAAGAAATCAGCGGAATTACTTTTTGGAACACAACCCAACTTGCCTGTGTGCAGGATGAGAAAGGAATTGTCTATTTCTATGACACAAGAAAGGATAAACTCAAAAATGAACTTTCATTCGGAGAAGATAAAGATTACGAAGGCATCGCAAATGTTCACGATACACTCTATGTGTTGTGCAGCAACGGTGACATCTTTGAGCTGGATCAGGCAGGATCAACAGAACAGAAAACGATTACGTACAAAACATTTTTAAACAAACGGAATAACTGTGAGGGACTTTGTTTTGACGAAGCCAATAACAGACTCCTCGTGGCATGTAAAGGGCGGCCGGCAAAAGGAACTGCAGCCCGGTTCATGAAAGCCATTTATTCATTTTCACTGAATTCAAAAACACTGGATTCATTGCCGGTTTACGAGATAGATCCGGAAGCAGTGAATGCCTGGCTGAAGGAAGATGAAATTAAACATCGCTCCTGGACCGACCTCTTCAAGATCCCAAAACATAGCGAAACCGAGAACTTATTTGAACCCTCCGAACTCGCCATCCATCCGTTGAACCGGGATGTCTACCTGTTGTCATCAGTAGGGAAAAAACTGGTTGTCATGGATACGAACGGAACGATTGAGTGTGTTGTGAAATTGGACGAACACCTCTTTAAGCAACCGGAAGGAATTGCATTTACGTCCACCGGAGATCTTTTCATTTCCGATGAAGGCAAAGACGGCAAGGCAAATATTATTCACTTTCATTCAGGGCAATGATTCACTGCGTAAATTGTGCAGATGGGAAAAATTCAAGCTGTCATCTTTGACCTTGGCGGCGTCATTCTTGACATTGATTACAAAAGAACCGAATCGGCTTTCCTGGACCTTGGGGTCGGTAATTTTGGAGAACTGTTCTCGCAACTGCGGCAAGACCGGCTTTTCGATGATTTTGAAACCGGCCGTATCGATCCGGAGAATTTCAGAGAGCGACTGCGTTCAATTGCCGGGCTTCCGATAACAGACAAACAGATTGACCGGGCCTGGAATGCCATCCTGATTGGCTTACCGAAACAAAATGTGGATTTTCTTTTCGCATTGCGCGAAAAAAATTACAGATTGTTTCTTCTCAGCAATACCAACGCAATTCACGAACAAGCATTCCGGAAAATGATCAGTGACCTGTACGGAGAATTCATATTTGACAGGATTTTTGAAAAAATGTATTTATCACACCATGTCCATCTTCGTAAACCGGATGTTGCTGTGTACAACCTGGTGCTTCTGGAAAATGACCTGAACCCTGCATCCACTTTATTTGTTGACGATTCATTTCAAAATATAGAAGGTGCAAAAAAAGCAGGTTTACACTCTTTTTGGCTGGAAAAAGGAAAAAATATTCACGACCTCTCTGAAATTTTCACCGGATAGAATTCCGGAAGGGAATCATTTCTGACCAGATCATTTTCGGTTACCCCCTGATTTCCTGGCAGAGCTCAACCAGTACTCCATTCGTGCTTTTAGGGTGAAGGAAACAGATTAATTTATTATCGGCGCCTTTCCTGGGCTGATCAGATAAAAGTTGAAATCCCTGATCACGCAGTTGCTCCATCATGGCATGGATGTTATCCACTTCAAAAGCGACATGATGAATTCCTTCCCCTCGTTTGGCAATGAACCGGGCTACCGGGCTATCCTCACCCATGGCTTCCAGCAATTCAACTTTAGATTCTCCAACTTTGACAAATGATGTACTCACACCTTCCGACTCTACAGATTCTACTTTATAACTTGGACTTCCGAGCAAAGCAGTAAATAAGCGATTGGCATTTTCCATATTGTTCACTGCAATGCCAAGGTGTTCAATTCTGAGGATCATGTGTGAGAGAGGTTGATATCTGGCAATTGTAATTCTGTAGAACGAAGAACAATTGGTTTTTTTAGTGAATTTTAATCTTTCTGCAATTTTTAATGATCAACTATATTCAATCAGGCACCGACGAGGGCATTGGGAATTGAAACATAAAATGTGGTTCCCTTCCCAGGGTCACTCTCAAATCTGATTTTGCCTTTCATTTTCTCAAGCGCATTTTTAACGATGAATAGTCCCAGACCGGATCCGTTGGAATCAGGATGTCCACGATAAAACATCTCGAACATTCTGTTTTTCACCGTCTCCGGAATTCCTTTGCCATTGTCGGCAATCTCCAGTTCAATTCCCTCATCCGTTTCTTCCACTTTCAACCTTATCCAGGGACTTTGTTGATTACAATAATTAATTGCATTGTGAATCAGATTCTGAAAGACAGACAGGACAAGAACCTTATCGGTAGTAATTTCAATTTGCCGGTCAATCTTCACTTCAAAGTTGATGCGGTCATAAGCCGGAAGATGTTTTAAAGAATGAAGGATTTCATCGACAAGACTTTTTACATTAATGACACTTAACTTGCTCGCCCCTTTCCTCGTCCTTGCAAGATCGATGAGATCAAGCAGGGTTCTGTCAAGCCGGCGGATACTCGTTTCGACCATGTCGAAGTACTTGTCAATGACCTCGTCTTTATTTTCGAGTCTTGCCAGGTTCACAATACCCATGACACTGGCAAGCGGGCCTTTCAGGTCATGGGATGCTTTATAGAAAAAAGTATCCAGCTCCTGATTGGTTTCCAATAACTCCTTTTCCGTCTTCTTGCGGTCGGTGATGTCTGTCTGCACACCCCAGGTTCTGATCAGGTGCTCGTACTCAACAATCCCGATATTGTTATTGAGCATAAAGCGGACATTCCCGTATAGATCCAGTTCTTTGGATTCAGCATTGCTGATCTTATAATTGTTCCGGACAAATGTTGTCAGGAGCTCCCGGGTTTTTGCTTCATCAAAATTGTTTTCGATATAATAAAAATCCCGGATTTTTCTTCCCACAAGATCTTTTGAACTGGAATAACCATACATTCTGGCCATAAAATCATTGCATTCCACAATTATTCCCGAGTCGAGAAGCAATTCCACCTGTTCATCAACCGGCAATGTAACCGGAATAGGCTGGCGGTATTCAGCTCTCCAGATACCGACAGCACTCTGGTCAATGAATGTCCTGTATCCTTCTTCTCTCTTTTTAAGAAGCTCCTGTGCGCTTTTAAGTTCATGTACATCGGCGAAAACGACCATTGATCCGATTCTTGTACCGCGATCATCGGAATACGGAGAACCCGACATTTGCACATGGATCGGTTCACCATTGGACTTGATCATATCACACTCACAACGTCCCGATTTTCCATCGCGAAGATTGTGGAAGAAACTTTTTGATTTGAGGTTCAGTCCGGATTTCGAACCCAAATCAAGAATATTCGTCCCCAAAAGGCTATTGCGCGGGTACCCTGTGATTTCGCAAAACCTGTCGTTCACATAAATCAACCTGAATTCATTGTCAACATAGACCAGACCGTCATTCATGTTCTCTACAAGAGAAATATAACGATCCTCCTGTTTTTCGATCTCGTCCTGGTATTCATTTTTTCTTTTTTGTATCTGGTCTGAGAGAAAGGCTCCGGAATACAATGCAACCAGGGTAATGGTAAATTCCGGCTGCCAATTGTTTGAGCCCAGCATCATGACCATCATGAAGGTGGTAATGGTGAAAATGAAGAAGAGGCTTTTAAAAAACTTGTCGAATACCAGTGAAAAGATAAAAATGGAGATCGAAACCGGCAGCAGGAAATCAATCTCAAAATTTCGCATGTAGGCGGTGTATACAGCCCAGAAATGCAATAAGAAAATGGAGGCGTAGGTGATATCCGGGAGATGTCTCCGGTAGAAATTACTGTAAAAGGACAAAAAATAATTTGACGTAAGGACAATTGATACAATGAGACCCGTCATCAAAATATACCCGTCATGGTACAAGAATTCAAAGATGAATCCCAGCATGGTCACGACCACTGAAGTAAAGACATTCAGGGATCTCAGATTCCTGAGTTCTTTGTGGACGATCTTATCTTTAAATGTAGACAACATGAACCTGGCGCAATTCGGTTTACGGGATTCAAAAATATTAAAAATACAGCTCGATCGACTTTAACTCATCTGACTTCGTTCTCTTGACAGTCCGGGAGACTGAATGCAACCCCATTCAAAGAATCGATTTTTGTGATACATATATATATGTATTCAGAATATAAGCATTGTACATTCCTTATTTGCTTAAAAACGTAGATTTCATTTCAAAATGAATACAATTCTACTTTCTTTCTTACACTTTTCAGAAAATTCAGGGAACTCACTCAAAACCTTTTCATGGTCTGCAATAAGTCAGAACCAATCAGTGAATGGAAAAAATGGTCTGCTGCCGGCTCATCGACTAGAGTCTCACAACAAACCCAACCGATTCCGATTCCGAAAATCAATTTGACTTGTTCCGAAAGAGAAAATCATAGCTGTTCGGGTCGGATTTTTCTTTCATTTGACTTTTTAGCGACACTTTTTTCTAACAATCTGACCTTTTTTGAAATCAAAATGTACTCGCAAAGGTGTTTTGGAATGTTAGTAACTTTGAAACCAACTTCAATGATGCGATGACATCCAACAAGATTTTTTTCTTTTAAAATTTATGTGTGTATCCTGAACACCGCATGAATAAAGGTTTTCCGGAGATCAAAGTTTTTTCAAAACACTGATTTCAATGAATGATTCATCCTAAAAAAGCATTCCTCGTAATCAACATTTAATTGTTTAAAAAATATTTCACCAAATTGGTGTAACCTTTTTTTATTTCATATGTTTGAGTAGTCATAACAATCAAAAACTAATAACTATGGCAAAAGCAAAAAAAGCTGCTAAGAAAGCTAAGAAAGCTACTAAGAAAGCAGCAAAAAAGAAGAAGTAAGCTAAACGCTTCCCGCTCTCGTAGCGGTCTGCAAAGGTCCCTCGCTCTAAAGAACGAGGGACTTTTGTTTATATACATTCCTGATCCGGACCGCAATCATCATTTGCTACCGGTTCATCCGGAAAGAATAATTCTGTCTTTTACACCAAAACAACACGGGTTTCCGAAAAAAATGAATGAAAAAATTGCCATCAGGTTGTTCTGCTCATTCAAATTCGTAAACTTAAGTAAGAGTAGTATCGATCCGCTTTTGACAAGAATCCGCACTTCATCCAATTAAATCAGCAATTGTTACCTTCGTTTCATGATCACCTGGACGATCGAAATGATCACACTGGATTTAAAATATACCTGGAAGATCTCCCGGAATGCAACGGATCAGAAAAAAAATCTGATCGTGCGTGTGAGCGACGGTATGTTTTCAGGACTCGGAGAGGCAGCCCCCAATATCCGCTACCAGGAAACTCCGGAACTTCTCCTGGAACAATTTAACCGCTTCGCCAACGCAATCCCGAAATCCGTAGTTGCTATTGACATCCTGGATACTTTATTCGACCAACTCCGGCTTGCCTATGCGCTTCGTTTCGCCATAGAGTCAGCCTGGCATCATTTTGAAGCCAACCGGAGAAAAATTCAAGTGGCTGGTTATCTCGGTGTCCCTTCACCAGGAAAAATTGAAACAGCGTATACAATTCCCATCATGGACCCTTCCCTGATGAAACGATTCTATGATGATAATCACTTGTCACGATTCAGATATGTCAAACTGAAGATAAATGCCGATGAAGGCTACGAAATGACAAGATATCTTGCATCCTTTTGCGTTCAAAAGATCATGATCGATGCCAATGAAGCATTTTCTGATCCTGAACAATGCATTTATTTCCTTGAAAAAATAAAAAAACTTCCAATTGAACTGGTGGAACAACCACTCCCTTCCGGAAAAGATGAAGAAGGAAGGTACATGAAGAACTATTGCCCCTTTCCACTTTTCGCTGACGAATCCATAACCCATGCTGCCGAGTTCGGGTCGCTCAAAGACGCTTTCGACGGAGTCAATATAAAACTGATGAAAGCTGGCGGATACCGTAACGGCATTTCCTTGTTAACGCAGGCAAAGAAGCAGGGGATGCGTACCATGATTGGATGTATGGTAGAAACAACGCTTGGGATATCTTCAGGGATGCAACTCTGCGCGCTTGCTGATTACGCTGACCTCGACAGCTTCCTGCTGGTCAAGGATGAACCCTTCCGGCTGATCAATGAAGAAAATGGCACATTGCGGTTCAATAATACCGGATCGTAATCTGAATGTCCGAATTCCTTCCTTTATCATCGCTGCATGATATCTTGAGCGCTCCGGATTCGGGAGTGAAGAAAATTTTTTCGTCTACCCTGCCGCTTTTGTAAAATCTGTCATTCAGATACCAGAAAACTTTCCCGACATCGTTCGCAGCAGTGCAACTCAGCTGAAGCTGATTCCCTGAACCCTTCTCTACAAGGTATTCTTTCCTGTCCGCAAGTGATGTAATCACCGGTTGATGTCCGGAAAAAATGCGACTGCATCCGGGATTATGTTCCGGGATCTTTTTAAACGCAATGTGTTCCGAAACATAAAAAGACACGATATCGGGATCCAAATTAGGGTACAAAATTGTTTTGTATCCGGTCGGGGGCCGGCAGGAAGTACAGTATGAAATCTTCTCATCAGCTGAAACATCGGTTGATTTTAGGTGGTCACAGGTTTCAACAGAAGAGATTCCGGGCAGAAAATAATCAATCACAGTGTGCCCGCAATTCTCAGACGGCAACTTCCCTGATTCCGTGCAGACCAGCCGGAAATCGAGTGCTTCGGGCTGGACATACCATTCACTTCTTGCATTGTAGTCGATGGTGTTGAAGAGTTCAAACAACAATGGAGTTGCCATCTCCGCACCACTGAGTTCCGGAATTCCCACCCCGTTGAAATTCCCGATCCATACCCCGATCGTATAATTCTTATTATATCCTATACTCCAGGCATCACGACGACCATAAGACGTACCTGTTTTCCATGCAATTCTTGGAATGTGAACAGTGTTCTCCTGAACAAAGGAAGGAAGTTCAGGCCGGTTGACGCGGGAAAGAATCTCTGCTGTCATAAATGCAGATGCCGGAGAAACCAATTGCACAACTGGCAACGGTTTATCATCGCGGGTGTATTTCAGTGGAGAAAAATTGCCTTCATTCGCCAACGCTGAAAATAGTCCGGTAAGTTCCTCCAGCTTCACACCACAACCTCCCAGCACAAGTGATAGTCCCAGTGATTTTTCCGTCTTCCGGGTTTGTTCAAAGTTCGCGTCCTTCAGTTTATCGATCATCAATTGCAGCCCGATGAGATGCAAGGCCTTCACAGCAGGAACATTGAGGGAATTCATGAGCGCATTTTCAACGGTTACATTGCCGTTGAACTTCGAATTGAAATTCTCTGGAGCATAACCTCCATAATTTACAGGAACATCCGCCACGACCTGTTTAGGAGTCAGCAGTCCCTGATCGAAAGCGAGGGCATAAACTAATGGTTTGAGTGTTGACCCTGGAGAACGCACGGCGATGACTCCATCCACCTGTCCGCTGTGTTCCGAATCACCGAAATCAGGAGAACCCACATACGCTTCAACACAATGTGTCCGGTTATTGACTACCAGGACTGCTGCATTGTAAATTCCATCACCCTGCAGGCGTTTGCTGTACTGGTTGGTCATGCTCATGACCTTTTGCTGCTTCTTCGGGTCAATTGTTGTGTGAATGACGGGTACTTGCGGGTGGTTGTATTTCAAGCGGAATGCCAGGTGAGGTGCCAGCATCGGCGCATCGGACCGGACAGCATCCAGTGGCTCTTGCAAAGCATCTTCAATATCTTTGTCCGGGAAAACGCGATCTGATTTCATCCTGAACAACCATTTGTTTCTTGCAGCGGTCAATGCTTCCGAATTTCTTCCGATGCGCAGGGAACCCGGGCGGTTGGGGATGATTGCCAAAGTGGTCAGCTGCCCAAGCGATAACTTCTCCGGCAGCCGTCCATAGTAAAGCAGGGAGGCCGCTTTCACTCCTTCTATGTTGCCTCCATACGGAACCAGGTTGAAATACAGACGAAGGATTTCTTCTTTTGAAAAGTTCAATTCCAGCTGAAAAGCACGAAACAGTTCAACACATTTATTCAGGTAGGTTCGTTTGGCGGGATATAATAATCGGGCCACCTGCATGGTAATTGTTGACGCACCGGAAGTTCTTCTTGCCTGAAATACGTTGTTGAGAATGGCCCTTATTACAGCAACAGGATTTATACCCGGGTGATAATAAAAATATTTGTCCTCTTTATAAAGAATTGCTTTTTTCAACCGGGGACTTATTTCTTCAGGTTCCGCCATCATCCTCCACTTTTCATCCTGAGAAAGAAATGCCTGAAGCACGGTTCCATCCTTTGCGGTGATTACCGTGGAATAATCGATGGATGCTTTTAACGGGAAAAGTATATTCAGCAGAAAAAAAAGAACTGCAGGCAGCAGGATGAATACGGTAAGACCTTTCCGGAACCAGGTTCCAAACAGGAAAAAGCGGCATTTCTGCAGCAAAGTCATCGTTGGATTAAATTGACACACTTGTTCATGCAAAAAATAATTCCCCCCACCTACATTATTGCCGCTCTGATATAATCTTAATGAACCTTAATCAGCTGTAGAATCAAATCAAACACCGGTTTATATTCACTTTTCCCGGAATCCAGTGTTGATTTGGTAAACTTTCCGGCAGGGCCCGCTCCCTGAACCCGTTGCCGGAAAGTGAATGTGTATGCTCAGGCTAACCGTTAACGGATCGTCACTGTACCGGAACCACTGTATGAATGGTATTCTCCATTATACATTGCATCTGCACTCGCGGGCCCCATCCTGAAGGTTCCGGGAGTAACAGCCCGGACCAGGTAATAAAAACTCCTTGGCTTTTGATTTACCGATGTGAAGAAATGAATCCGGTCATCGCGGGCATCAAAATAATCCGGATCCGACTGATCTTTCATCCAGCTCATTTCTCTGGCGTCAGTCAATCGCGGGTTTTCAATTTCAAATCCTGCCGGCAGCATATCGGTGATGACAATATTTTCGACATTGGAATGTTCCAGGTTGCTGAGTGTCAATTTCACAACAATCAGGTCACCTTGTTTAATATTTTTCAGGGAAACAAGTGGTTGTCCGAATCGTGTCAGGAAAGATTTCCGGATGTGGAGAAATTTATCTTCTTCTTTCACATCGCCCGAAGCGCTCAATCCTTCCTGTTCCCAGAAATAATACAAATGTCCGGCTCCATCAACAGTCACAGAAACGATCTGACCTGCAATTCCCTTTTTCAGGATAAGTTCCGTACCGGTGAATTTACCGATCACCTTTCCATTCATGAAAACATCTGCTTTCAACTGGCTGGTGGTTAATTTTCTTGCGAATTTACCTAGCGCGAGGAAAGAATAGGCGGCCTCCTGAGTATTCAGCCATTCCTTATTGTTTACCTGTTGTGACAAATGACGAATCATGACGGGTATTTGGGTGTTTTCAGGATCCGTATCCAGCAGTACATTCAGAACCATGGCTTCATCGCGCAAATATGAATAGAAACTGCCACCGAAAGAATTCTTCGATTGCTCTCCTTCAAATGCATTCGGCAGAATTGCCGAAAAATTCTTCCGGTCGCCCAGGGCCAGATAAGAACAAGCAAGCATGTAACGGCAGTCGAGCGAAAGATCATGAACATTCGATTTGAAAAAATTCATGGAAGAAATATCCGCTTTGCCATAGAGTGCCATCAGGTAAAGGGAATAAATATTTTCCTTCGCATAGATCTTCTTCACCTTGTACCCTCCGCGTCCGTCATAATATCCATATTCATCTTCCATCTCCCTGGCTTTTATTTTCTGCGCCATGTAATTCAACGCACGCTGAATGACCTGTCCATTCACTTCATAGCCTGCTTTCTTTGCTTCGGAGAGAAAATGAACGGCATAATTGGTCCCCCACCAGGTCTCATCATTTCCTCCCGGCCAGTAACTCAGTGCTCCATTGTACAACTGCATACTCTCCAGCTTGCGTATCGCCTGCTGCACAAAATATGCAGGATTCTGTCCGTTCAAACCTCCGAATTTCATGTTGCGGACCAGGTCACTGTAATAAATCTGGGGGAATGCTTTGGATGTAGTTTGTTCGATACAACCATAGGGATAACCGATGAGGTAAGACAAAGGTTTGGAAAATTGCACCAGGGGATTTTGGCTGATCACCAGCTTAGCAGAAGCAGTAGCAGGAATAAAACTATTTTTCAGGTCGATCGTCTGGGTTCCTGACAACTCACCGGATCCGCTGGTTTTTATCAGAGAGGTGACCGGGCGAACCGTAATGTCCGTTTTATCGCTGAATGTTTCATTCAACGCATTGACATCAATATTGACATTGCCTTCACCGGTTGCGGCATCTGCGACAATCCGGAATACAACGCGTTGTTCGGTATTTGCATTGATCGTAACCTGTTCTTCAACATTTCCGACCACCTTCAACGGACCACCCACGCGAATTCTGGCAACAGCACTTGCTGCTTTGCCGGTGGTGTTGCTAATGGTCACCGGCATCTGCAAGGTGTCCCGCGGAGAAAGAAAACGAGGCATGGATGGACTGATCACAATCGGATCGGCTACCTTCATGTGCTTGTCAGCGCTACCGAATGATTTGTCTTTGTACACACACGCCATAATACGCAAATCGCCACTGAACTGAGGTATATCAATCGTATACTCGGCTTCACCGGCAGCATTGGTATGGAGTTGCCCGCTCCAGAGTGAAACGAGTTTTACTCTTTTGTTGTTTAGCGGATTCACCCGTTTTGACATATCAAAGCTACCGGATCCATCGCCTCCGCTTCCTGACCGGTTCAGTTTAAGGTCCGGCAATAGATTTGGATATACATCATAAGCATTCACGAGTAATGCCTTCTTCTGATAAAAGAATCCATGCGGATCGGGTGTTTCGTAATTTTTTAGTGCAAGGATTCCTTCATCTACAACAGCAAGAGTCACTTCAATATCCTGTTTCGGAAGTGTTTTTATTTTAATGGTTTGTTTCGTTTTACTCCTGGACGCCTCCGCTGCAGTGATGCTTACCGGAAGCCGGCTTCCTGCACGCTCAACAATCAGAGGAAGAAAACCGTGACCGACCGTGAGCGGAATGGAGCCCTCATCCAGACTGCGGAACAACGTGGCGGTGATGTAAACATTGGGCAGATATCCTTCTTTCACCGGCAGGTCAAGCATGGCAGCTTTTTTATCGGTATTCAGGTACCGGTATTCGATCACGTTATCACATTCGATCGTAACGAGGAGCCTTCCGTTAAAAGGTGCTTTAAAAAGAATGTGCGCTTTGTCCCCGATGGCATATTTTTCCTTGTCGGCCTGTATATCAACCTGACCTTCCGTATTCACCTGGAAAGACGTGTTGGTGGTGTAACCCCATCCGAAAGAATAGAAGTTCGCAGCGACATAACGTTCAGATCCTGGCCTGGAGATGCGAATTTCATACTCCCCTGATTCACGCGGCGTATAGATAAAATCATACCCCCCTGCTGTGATGTCAACCTCGCGCCGGGTTTGCAGTATCTCTCTTTTTTTCGACACATAACGATACCTGCTTCCGTATTCATCTTTTTCAATAACACTGTACCAGTCAAATCTGACAACCTGGATTTCAGCCTTCGCAGGTTTTCCTTTTCCGGCTTTATCGGCGGCAATCACCGGTATCCGGACAGACTCCCCGCGTGTCACATAGTAATCACTCAGCTTTAGTCCGTAGAATACATCCTGAGTATAAATGTTAAAATTCTTTACCCGGTTGACCGGCCTTCCGGTTTCATCAAAAACTGTGGCAAATATTTTAGTACTGAGCAGCCCTTCATCAATCCATTCTTCATTGGCGTGGAAATATTCAGATGCCATCCCTTTTGCATCTGTTTTTCCTTCCCTGACATCATTGGCAGAGAGCGGAACTTTATTGTCTGTATGAATGTCAAAAATATATCCCGGGTAATCCTTTGAAGCAAATTGCCTGCGCTGAACAGAAAACTGAATTTCATATTTTCTGTCAGCCGCCGGCGGGCCGAACAGGTTCACTGCCGCCAGGTTTACGCGCAGGCTATCGCCCGGCCTCAACGCGTCTTTGCTGAGATTTAATTTCACATCAATTCGGTCCGGAAGAAATTCCTCCACGCTGATATACTCTGAAGTCAGCAATACATCGTTTGAAGTGAATACTTCAGCAACGTAATTTCCGGTCAACGCTGCCTGAGGCAGTTCAAAAGAAGACTCCAGTGCCCCTTGTTGGTTAAGGTTGCCACGTATACTCTTCAACTCCCGTCCATTCGGCATCAGCAAGGTTATTCTCACCGGGACATTACTCACATTCTGCCATTGTTCTGTACGTACAATGGTATTCAGGTGAATGGTTTCACCCGGGCGGTAGATGGAGCGGTCGCCGTACATGAAGGCCATCATGCCGCTTTCATCCGCACGTCTTCCGCCCACATCAAAGCGGGAATTGTTTACCCTTGAATCGGCAAACGTGATGTAATTGAAATCGTTTTCATTTTTTGCGGTGACCATGTTTACCCTGAACTCAGCTCCCCTGGATTTGATTCGGCTGAACACAGCAACTCCATCCTTGTTGGTGACCGTAGTCATCAGCGTCTGGTTGTTCGAAGTGATCAGGGAAACAGTTGTTCCTCCCAGTGGTTCCGTTGTTTTGATGGAATTTGCAAACACGAGGATATCATCGTCACTCTGCTTAACGATCAATCCGATATCTGAAATGGAAATGAGCTTGGTTGCATTCTGCCATTGCCGTTCCGATGAGGCTACACGCACAAGATAAATTCCTTTGAATGCCCCCAGATCTTCGAAGTTCAGGTTCAGCAACTGAACGCCATTGCGACGTGCAAGATCCTTCGTTTCATACATCCGTTGGAAAATTTCATTGCCATAATTGTCAAGATCGTATGTATTGTAAGTGAAATCGCCGCTGGAATTGTACTCCCCTTCGTCATCGTACCAGTAATCCGTGCTGCGGCCCTGACGCAAATAATGCAGGATATTGTTTTCGTATACTCTCCACACTTTCACTTCAACCTTCGGAATGCTGGAAATGCGGAGCGCAACATTTTTTGAACTTTTGGAAGAAAGATAAATTCCCCGGGTATTCACAAATGCAATGGTCGGCTCCATTTCACCAAATGCAACCTGTGAAGTAAAATTCTTATCCATGGTTCCGCCGAGGGCGCCTTTTAACCGGTTTGAGATCTCCAATTGATATGAATTTCCTCCGGTGAAATTCCCTTTGATGTAAAATCCATTATCGGTGAGGTCCACTGTAAACGGAACCTTCGGGTTGAGTTGAATCCATTGTTCAATTTTCTCTCCGTCAACGGCCTGGGTGGTAAACACATGGATCATGCCTTCGGTTGCTTCGAATTCCCCCAGGGCCTGTGTGATCTCAAGTTTATCCGGGGAAGAAATGACCGTGGAGATTTCCATTTTCTCCCTGGTTGCATAGTCGCTTCCCGTGCATTTCAGTCCTTTCTCAATCTGCACAACAACAGGAACGGCTTTCAACGAATCCCTTTGAAAACCATCCACGACAAGTGTTTGAATTGCTGCGACACTTGTCGTTGTAATTTCAAACGCTGAAGATTTGTTGTCAACGAACAATTGCAAAAGCTGTGCAGCAGCAGCGGGATCCACGGGGTAATTGAACTCCAGGGACAATTTCAATGCAGCGGCACCGGATATTTTTTCAGAAAGCGCCCAATGTCCTTTCACCTCCCGGAGTTTCAGGTAAGGTGTATGAAACGAAACGGTTTGTCCCGGATCCAGTTTATATTTCATTCGTGTGTACCGGAGCAGGTGCTGCGACAATTCAGCCTTGTAATCGGTTGAAGGCTGGAATCCCACACCGGGAGAAAATACAAGTTCACGGGTTGTGTTCCACTTAAACTTACCCTTCACGGCTGGTGAAAAAGCCAGGTACGGGATGGTGTCCCAGTTATTCAACAGGGAATCAGGAACAAGATCCTTGTCGAATGTAAAAATCAGGTTTTGCTGTTGGTCAATTTCGTCACCAAAATTACGGTTGGAAATGCGGATTTCATTCCGGGAAAGACACGAAAATAAAAACGAGCCCAGCAGGCTAAGAAGGAAACAGGTGCGTTTCATGAGTGAAAGGAAGTGAGGATGTGGGAATAAATGTAAGGAATGAAAGGAAAATGTAAAGAAGAAATTCGAGGAATAACGGGCAGGGTATCCGGCTATTTTATGATCCGTGAAATATATTTTCAGGGTGTCACCTGCCAGCTTTTTTCTTCCGGAAAGGAATCCGGATGGACGTGTCCTTTCAAATAAACATCCCCATAAAAACGAATTCCGGAAGAAAGACTATTTTCTTCCGGAATAGAATTGTCATCTCAGCCTGAAGAGTCAGGGTTTGCGGACAGTCAACTGCAATTCATTGAGTTGTTCAACAGCAATTGCCGCCGGTGAGTCAATCATCACATCCCTGCCTGCATTATTTTTCGGGAAGGCAATGTAATCTCGGATGGAATCAGCTCCGCCAAAAAGGGAACACAGGCGATCGAAACCGAAAGCAATCCCTCCATGCGGAGGTGCACCGAATTCAAAAGCATTCATCAGAAAACCGAATTGAGCCTGGGCATCTTCAGGACTGAAACCAAGGATACCGAACATTTTTTGCTGTAATTCCTTGTTGAAAATACGTATGGAACCACCGCCCACCTCCACGCCATTAATTACCATATCGTAAGCATTCGCTCTTACTTTCCCGGGATCGGAAGACAGCAATGCAATATCTTCCGGTTTCGGTGAAGTAAAAGGATGGTGCATGGCATGCCAACGGGAATTTTCTTCGCTCCATTCCAGCAATGGAAAATCCAGCACCCAGAGTGCACGGTAGTCCTCTTTCTTTCTCAATCCAAGGCGGTTGCCCATTTCCAGGCGCAGCTCGCTCATTGCTTTGCGTGTCTTTTGTTCTTCACCGGCAAGTATCAACAGTAGGTCACCGGGTTGAGCCTGGCAGCTTTCCATCCAGTGTTTCAAATCTTCCGGAGAATAAAACTTATCCACCGACGACTTGATGCTTCCGTCTGAATTGTACCGGGCATAAACAAGTCCGCTGGCACCAATTTGCGGCCGCTTTACCCATTCTGTTAGCTCGTCCAGGTGCTTTCGTGTATACTCTGCACATCCTTTCGCACAGATCGCAATCACCACTCCCGCTTCATCGAATACTTTAAAATTCCTGCCCCTGGTCAATGCAGAAAAATCAATCAACTTCATCTCAAAACGAATGTCCGGCTTGTCATTGCCATAATTTTTCATGGCCTCTGCATATGTCATTCTCGGCAGCTCACCGATGTTGTGGCTTTTGACTGTATCAAAGAGATGCCTGACAAGACCTTCGAAAGTATTGAGTACGTCTTCCTGTTCAATGAAACTCATTTCACAATCAATTTGTGTGAATTCCGGCTGCCTGTCGGCGCGGAGATCTTCATCGCGAAAACATTTTACAATCTGGTAATATTTATCCATACCTGCTACCATGAGCAGCTGTTTGAATGTCTGAGGTGACTGGGGCAATGCATAGAACTCACCCGGGTTCATGCGGGACGGAACCACAAAATCCCTGGCCCCTTCCGGAGTGGATTTGATGAGCACCGGTGTTTCAACTTCAATAAAATTTTCTTTGTTGAGGTAGTTGCGTGTCTCTGCCGCAACGCGGGCGCGCAGCAACAGCGCTTCTTTAACCGGGGAACGCCGGATGTCCAGGTAGCGGTATTTCATCCTGAGGTCTTCGCCCCCATCCGTATTTTCTTCTATGGTAAATGGAGGTGTTTTTGCCTCGTTGAGAATTTCAAGGGTATTGACAATGATCTCAACATCACCGGTAATCATCTTCGGGTTTTTGTTGCTACGTTCCGTTACGATTCCACTGACCCTGATGACAAACTCTCTCCCCATTTTTCTGGCAGACGCACACAGGGCGGCATTACTCTCCATATTAAAAACCAACTGGGTAATTCCATAACGGTCGCGGAGATCAATAAAAGTCATCCCGCCCAGATCGCGGGAACGCTGCAGCCAGCCGCAGAGTACAACAGAGGCTCCGGAGTCATTGAGGGATAATTCACCACAGGTATGGGTACGTAACATATCAATCTACTGGTTAAAAAGCGAAGGTAGAAATATTTTGCCGGAGCCTTAAAAAAAAAGGGAGGCTTGTTGTAAGCCTCCCGTTGATTCTTTTGAAATCAGAAATCAGAAACCTATCTGAATGCCGACATTTAAACCAATGCTTCCAAAAGGCACATACTGTTTCAATCCTGTATTCGGATTTGAAGCAGCATCATCGTCTGATAATGTACGTGTTGGATCCAGTGCCTGGCCGTCGCTTCGGGCTGTATTTTCCGCTTTTTCCGGGCCATAGGTTTGGTTGATTGTGATGAGTTCCGTATTGAGCTTAATTTTATCACTCAACTCAAAACCAATTCCGAAAGCTCCATACCAGCCGAAAGAACTTCCTCCTGAATATTCATACTCGTAAGTTCCGGAGAACCCACTTCCGGTGTACGTATCTTTTTCTTTCAGCTTGCCTGCAACACCGACAACAAGTCCGAACCTTCCGTAAGGACTCATGGACTTGTCATCTCCGGCAGAAACTTTTATACCGGGCATAATACGAATCATGCTGCCTTTAATTTTCATATCACCGGTAGATCCGGAAGTTGAATTATCAGTAATTGTAAATTCATTTCCCATCAGCATTCCAAATCCCAGGTCTGCTCCAACATTTTCACTGAACATGTAATTCAGATTCAATCCAAAATTCAATCCCTGACCGAAAGAACCTTTTACATTTTCCCTTGTGGTTGCTGTTTCATTTACACCGATCACTGAATTTCCGGCCCCAAGTCCGTAGCCTACATTTACCCCTACATTAAATCCCTGGGCGGAAGCGAAAAGAGTGGTTGATACTGCAAGTGCAAGTGTCAAACCCATGTTTTTCATTTGTTTTGTTTTCATTGGTTGTGGTTTTAGAAGTTTAGATAGTTAGAGAATAACGATTGAGAAAACGATTCCGTAAAATTATTCTATCGCCGTTTGAAAGCAAATGATCAGGAGTATTTATTATGTATAAAAACAAGAGTTTATATGCCATTTCCATGATAAATATCATGGACAAAAGCTGAGAAAATTACCCGGATATTCCCGAAAAGATGCCATTTCTTTGATTTTTCCGGCATCCTGAAGAGTTATTGAGTTACCTGATGCTCACGAATTTGGCATTACAAATCCGGTTGAAAAGCGATACAAAAAACAGACTGCAGGCATTCTAAATGGATGCATACACCCGGTCCGGGCTTTTTCTAAAATTAACGTTCCAAAAAAAATCAAAACCGGACCTGCAGGCCGATATTGAAGCCAATGCTTCCAAAAGGAAAATAAACTTTCAGGTTTTCATGATCAGAAGAGGCGGTTGTAAGCTCATCCGAAAAGATTTTAGGATCACTGAGCGGACTGCCGTCAGTATTCATTGTGTTTTCGAGTTTCTCCGGAGCATAGCTTTGGCAAATGGTCAGCAACCCGCAATCCAGTTTTATTTTTCTTGAGATACGGTACCGGAGGCCCAGGCCACCGTACCAGCCAATGGATAAGCCTTGTGAATAGTTGAACGTGCGTGTGACTGCACCATTTTGTCCATTCTCCACACGATTAATATTAATGTCCCCGCCAAAACCTATCACCGGACCGAAATGAGCATACGGTTCTATTTTATTTGTATCCCCTGCAGAAAGAATAATCCCGGGCATGGCCCTGAACATTTTAGCTTTGACTGTTGCTGATTCTGCAAATTGTCCGCCGTAAGGATCTGAAATAAATTCGTATTCATCGCTGAACACTGCATTCAATCCTGCCTCAATTCCCAGTTGACGAGAAAACATATAACCCGGAACAAGCGTGAATGCAAGGCCCTTGCCGAATGAACCTTTAACATTTTTGATTCCGGAAGATGTGGATGTATGGCCCAGTTCCCTTTCTCCGGCGCTTAGCCCATAACCAACCGCTGCTGACATTCTGAATCCTTGTCCGGACGCAACTTGTAAATTTGTATATCCCGCCAGGAAGATCAGGATGAGGAAACGTTTTGATAGTGTTTTCATGCCTACAATTTTAGATGAAAATACAGGAGATTGAACGCACTATTTCTATTCAGAATTTTTATCTAAAATAGAAATTAATATTGCCTTGTATAAAAAAAAGAGCAGGCAAACGATATTTAAACGGAATCACTACTTTCAGCCTCATGGAATCAATGCACGAGCAGTTCATGAAACAGGCACTCCGGGAAGCACATCTTGCGCTCGACCTGGACGAAGTGCCGGTGGGTGCAATTGTGGTGTGTCAGAACAGAATCATTGGCCGCGGACACAACCTCACCGAACGGCTGAATGACGTCACGGCACATGCAGAAATGCAGGCATTTACTGCGGCTGCAAATTTTCTCGGAGGAAAATATCTTCAGGAATGTACGCTGTACGTTACACTTGAACCTTGTGTGATGTGTGCGGGTGCAGCTTTCTGGACACAAATAGGATCGCTTGTGTACGGCGCCCGGGATCCTAAACGTGGCTTTTTAAATACATCAAAAGAAATTTTGCACCCGAAGACAAAACTTATCGGGGGGATACTGGAAAACGAATGTGGTGAACTGGTGAAAGAATTTTTCAGAAAGAAACGCTGACGTTTACTTTTCCTTTATCAGCGAGTTCATACAATGCCTGTTGGGTCAAAGGCTTATCCAGCTGTCCGGCTACAAAATCATTCTCAAAAACTTTTTTCAGCTGATCCGGTTTATTAAAAACAGAGAGGATAATAATTTTTGATTTTAAACGGATACTGTCCGGTAGGGATTTAAATTCTTCGATAAAATCATAACCGTTCATCATTGGCAGATGCATGTCGAGAAAGATCCAGTCGGGAGCATGTTTCTCACTACTGCATTCTTCACGTAAATAGTGCAGTGCTTCTTCACCGGAGCTGGTCACGATCACCCGTGAGGCAAAAGAAGTCAGCTCCATGAGACGGCGGTTGACCAGCACGTCTATTTCGCTGTCGTCCACAAGCAAAACACTTGCAAATGAAAATTTTTTATCTGCCATCATTTTTAAAAGCTAATCAAATATACTTTGAAAAAAATAAACTTCAAATATTGATTGCGTCAAGAACAGCTTTGTTCAGGGGTTTGTTCAGAAATTTGTAAACAAAACGGCTCTGATTTGCCTTGTTCAGGTCTTTAAAACTCTCGGATGTTGAAAGCATCACCACTTTCGAATGCGATTTAACGGCATCCGGCAATTTGTTAAACTCTTCAAGAAAGCCGAAACCATCCATCCCGGGCATCATAATATCGAGGAAAATCACATTCGGTAATTCCGCAGGAGAGGACGCTTTCTCTTTCAGATCTTCAAGGGCATTGATGGCCGACTGATGAATCAGTATAGAGGAGGCGAACTTTTCGTTCTCAAGGAGCTTTTTATTGATAAAATTATCCAGTTCATTATCATCAATCAGCATAACTACGGGATACCTGTGCGTGGAGCTCATGAAAATTTTATTTGCCTGTAAAAATAGAAATAAAGAGTAAAAATCAGTCAATCAAATTTCCCGAAAAAAGAAACTTTCACACATACCGGGATGTGCCGGAATCATCCCTGACAGGTTGAAAATAAAAAAGCAGAACCTTGGGTTCTGCTCCGGATGAGTAGGGTGCCGGGAGTGTTTGTTTATCTTACGAGGGTCACAGAACCCGTCTTTGAATTTTTCCCAAAACCGGAGGCAAAAACCTGGTACACATAAACTCCTTGTTCCACAGGGTTTCCGGCATAACTTCCATCCCATTGTTGTTTCGGGTTGGTTGTCTCGAATATCACTTCACCCCAACGGTTGTATATATACAGATGAAAATTCCGGATACCCTCGCCTTTTACACCGAAGGCATCATTCATACCGTCCCCGTTTGGAGTGAATGCATTGGGGATATAAATACTAAGCGGAGGAATGACTTCCGCATAATTCGACATACTGGTAATTGAATTATTTCCTCGTTGAATGGCAGTAACCCTGTAAACTTTATTATCAAGGACATTTTGTGCCTGAAGGCTGCCAGATCCTTGAATCAGGAATAATATAAGCATTAAAATCCGGGGGAATAGCTTTAACATGATGGTTCATTTTCTCAACACATGCAAAATATACCCGGATGCAGCCTTCCGTTGAGCAAACCAACGCTTATCTGTCAACTGTAAGAAATAGAACTTTTTAGCATCGTCCTGAATTAAAAAATATGAAAAAAAACAGAAAACAGTGGTTTTTAAAAAAGGGTGCCGGATTCATTTTTTTCATCGTAATTTTGCATTGTAATAACCTAAAATCATCATTCAATGCCTTATCCAGAATATATCTGTGCTCCAATGAGACAGGAACTGACAACCGTCGGGTTCGAAGAATTAAAAACGCCTGAAAAAGTTGATGAAATCATCCCGAACAGCAAAGGCACTTTACTGCTTGTGCTCAATTCTGTTTGCGGCTGTGCTGCAGGGACTGCACGTCCGGGAGTAAAATTATCGCTGAACAACCCTAAACACCCGGAAAAATTAGCAACTGTTTTTGCCGGCCAGGACCTGGAAGCTACAGCACAGGCCCGTAAATACACTTTGCCATATCCGGCGTCTTCTCCCTCCATCGCTCTTTTTAAAGATGGCAAACTGGTACATTTCATCGAACGTCATCACATCGAAGGACGTTCCGCAGAAATGATTGCAGAACATCTGAAGGCTGCTTTTGAAGAATACTGTTAATTTCGCCATTCAAATAAAAAACCCCTGATTTTAAATCAGGGGTTTTTTATTTTTTTCGATTTTATCCAGGGCAAAAAGAATGAGGATGCTTGGACACTGCTGTTAATTAAGCCTTCGGTTTGCTGAACCATCCGGCATATTTTTGACGAAGGGGAGCATCAATCACGTCGTACACTTTGGCTTTGAGTGTTTCCAGATCGGCCTCCGTTAATCCTGTTGTTTCTATGGGTTCATGCATGATAATGCGGGCGATTCCCGGATGCCCGACACGATTAAAATAATCATCCGGGAGCAACAACCAGTTGTTCAGGAAAGTGATCGGAACAATGGGCACTTGTTTTTCAATAGCCAGTCGGAATGGCCCGTTTTTAAAACGTCCCATCGCCGGACCGTTGTGATGAATTGTCCCTTCCGGGAAAAGCGTGATACTGATCTTTTTATCCATATCACTGCAGGCTCTCAAAAAGGCACGGTGTGAGTCTACCCGGCTTTTTCTATTGACCGGAATATTCATTCGGTCAAAAAAATGTCGAAATAAGGGCACACGCCTCAATTCAGCTTTTCCCATCGTGTGAAAATAGCAGGGTATACTTATATATATAAGCATTATATCCAGGTAGGAAGTGTGGTTCGGACAGAAAACGTAAGCCCTGTTTTTATCCAATTCCGACTTTCTTTCAATTTTGTAAAAAATTAAGGCCGGCCACAAGATGCAATGGGCCCATATCTTCTTGATTCTGAACACTAAACCAAACCATTTTCTGCTCCTTAGCAAAACATAAAAGACTGGGAAAAAAATGAAAAAAGTCAGTACGGCATTAATGAAGAATAACGAACGCCAGATCCACTGAAAAGGGTATAGAAGGTATTTTCCGGCTTTTTTAATCACATTCAATATAATAGGCAGGCGAAGTTAGTAAGACTGACGAAATCACAGGCATTCTTCTGTCAGGCCTATAAAAGGAATATTTCAGGAAGCGACTCAATATTTATATTATTTTGATTATCAAGTATTTGCATAAATATTATCACTGCTTTGATGCGAAATCCGGAAATAATAAGGTGAAAATGCCTGTTTTTCCGCGGTTATCAAACTGAGAATGAAGATTCAATAGTCTAAAATCTTGACCTGAAGTCATTTTTTTTTACCTTTGTCCCCCTTTATTTGCGGAGGATTGAAGCCATGAACGGTTCGCGTGAATTTGTGATCAATTTCGGGAGTCTTGGGAAAGGCGAATACGAGTTTCAATTTGAAGTAAATGATTCGTTCTTTCAACGGTACGAAAATTCCATAGTCCAGAAGGGTCATGTGGATGTGCTGGTGGTTCTTGATAAGAAAGAAAACCTGCTGTTGTTTGACTTTACACTCGAGGGAACAGTTACTGTTCAATGCGATCGTTGCCTGGAAGATCTCGACCTCGACATTGAAAGCTTCAACGAACTCATCGTAAAACTCGGTGAGGAAACAGGAGAAGAAGCGGAAGATGTTATCGTCATTTCTCCGCGTGAGCACGAACTTGATCTGGCACAGTTTATCTACGAATACATCAGTGTCCTCATCCCATTGAGAAATGTTCATGAAGATGAAAATGGAAATCCCGAATGTGACCCTGAGGTGCTGAAAGAACTTGAAAAACACCTCAGCCATGATGAAAAGGAAGGAGACACGCCTTCCGATCCCCGGTGGGATGGGTTGAAGGGAATAAATTTGAATTAAATAGGGACGGGGGACGAGAGACAGGGGACTAAGGTGAAATGTAGCAGACGAAGGACCGTTAATCCCAACAAACAATACAAATGCGATTGAAGAGATCACAATCTAAAATCACCAATTTAAATTCTAAAATCATTTAATACCAACATACAATGCCAAATCCGAAACACCGACACTCGAAATCACGCAGAGATAAGAGAAGAACACATTGGAAAGCCGAAGTGCCGACCGTCGCTACTGATCCGACCACCGGACAGCCGCATTTATTTCACCGTGCACACTGGTACGAAGGAAAATTGTACTACAAGGGCAAGGTGGTAATGGAAAAAGAAACAACCGAATAACCGTTCTTCCATTTATTTCACACAAAGCAGTTGGCAAGTTCTTTGAACTGTATGTCAGCTGCTTTTTATTCATTGTGTATATTTCATTCGCTAAACATTCCCCTACCAGAATTGCATGAGACTTGGTGTTGACATTATGGGTGGTGATTTTGCACCGGAGCAACCGCTTCTCGGAGCCATCCGGGCATGGAAGGAGCTTCCGGAAGATGTAAAACTTGTCCTCATCGGTGACAAAGATGCGATGCTGCCGTTGCTGCAGAGAGAGCAAGTCCCAGCCGGTGTTTTCGAAATTATACACACCACAGAAGTGATCGCAATGTCGGATCATCCGACGAAAGCTTTTCAGCAAAAACAAAATTCAAGTATCACTGTTGGTTTTCATCTCCTGAATGAAGGCAAAATTGACGCCTTTGCTTCTGCCGGAAATACAGGAGCGATGTTGGTGGGTTCAATGTTGACAGTGAAACCTGTTTCCGGAATCCTGCGCCCGGCCATTGCTTCCCTGCTTCCAAAATTCAATGGCGGCTGGGGATTGATTCTGGATGTTGGCGTAAATGCTGACTGCAAGCCGGAAGTGCTTCAGCAGTTTGCTGTACTTGGCGCTATTTACGCACAAAACATCCTGCATATCTCCAATCCAAAAATCGGGTTGATGAGTATCGGGGAAGAAGAGGAAAAAGGAAATCTCCTTGTAAAAGAAGCCCATCAACTTCTGAAGGAAACGAAAGACATCCGCTTTATCGGCAATGTGGAAGGCCGTGATCTTTTCAATGATTTGGCTGACGTGATTGTCTGCGATGGTTTTACCGGAAATGTAGTGCTGAAAGAAGCCGAATCATTTTATGCCATGATTAAAAAACGCGGCATCAAAGATGCTTATTTCGACCGGTTCGACTATGAAGATTATGGCGGTACACCGATACTCGGCATCAACTCCACAGTGATGATTGCACACGGGATCAGTAAAGCCAAGGCAATTAAAAACATGATCCTGCTTTCGAAGGAAGTTGTCGAGGTTAAATTATCGGCAAAGATTTCTGCGGCTTTTAGCAAGGAAGCTGTTTCTTAACCGGTTATTTTCGTACACAAGGTGCAAAGCGGTTATTCTTCCCAAGAAAATCGAGCGCAGTTGAGAACTAATTAATCCGGAAAATTCGATTTCATTCCTGAACGACGACCACCTTTTTGGTCACTTCTTCATTGCCCGACAAAATTTTCACGAAATAAATCCCTTTTGTTTTCGCATTAAAAACAAAGCTGCGTCCGGCTTCACTGACCTGATCAACCAGTTGTTCGTAAGAATTTAAAATTTTTAATTCATCCATGTTTTGCCCGCTCCGGATATTCACCTGTGAAGTGGAAGGGTTGGGATAAATGGAAATCTTCATTCCTGCATTTGTCACATTTATTCCTGTTGAATTAGTATACGTGCCTGAACGAAATTTAACCGTACCGGATCCGCCGTCTTCCCATACCACAAATACATTTCCGCCAGCCAATGCGACATCAGCATTCGTGATGTTATCGAGGTCTACAGTATCCGTGATCGCATTGGAAAACCCTGCTGCTTCCGGAGAAAGGCGAAGGATGCACTGATCCCGACTATTTACTCGTTGCTTCCAGACGATTGCAAGTGCGGAACCATCGGTGGCGATACGCGGATAATTTTGCTGTGTGAGTCCTGAAAAATTTCCAGTCATTTCTCTCCCGGGTAATGCGTTCATCGCAGAAAGTGAAGATGCATTCCAATAGACCAGGCTGGTACCGCCGGCTCCGCTCATGTACGTTGAATACAACGTGTCGCCGATGATCACACCGTCGGGACCGGTGGCAGGACATGCATTGATGTTCCAGTAGTTCTGATCAATATTCATTCCGCCGGTGAAACTGTTGCCGCCATCGTTACTGACTCCCACCCAGATATCCCGAAGATCGGAGTCGTTGTCACGGTAAAGCATGCCCACAGTAGTGCCGGCACAAACCACAGCACCCGGACAACAATCACAAATCACTGAAGTCGGACTGCTCCATCCGCTTACCTTTGTATCGACAGAAAAAGTTAGTCCGTGATCCAAAGAGC
>DAORHY010000011.1:0-26184 GCA_035438225.1 Bacteroidia bacterium | reverse complement strand
CTTCTCAAGGGTCAGGGTGTCTTCCCTTTTGTCTTGTTGATTCTGTGTGCTCTGAACAAGAATCGTCAACAGCAGAAAGATGCAACTGTTTTTCCGGAACCCGTCAATTAATTTTTACTTTTTGGTAGAGATGTCTTCATTTCGTCCGATTGGTGTGTTCTCAAATTTTTTCAACTTACATGCTGCCCGGGATTTCAAAAATCTTGTTTTCTTAATCTTTTGATTCCCAGTTCAGCGGACACCACTTCACCGATTGGAACAGGGAAAACCGGAACTATGCGGCGGTAATTATTTACCTTTGAAATTCGCTGCCGCCTAAATTAAAACTGTCATCACAAATCCGGTTTGCGAAACAACAACCCTGAAAATTCTACCTTTGACAGTACTTTTTAGGATGACGAATTGAAAAGGACAATCAAATATTACCGAATTATCTGGCTCAAACATGACTTGCCTGCCGGGCTTTCGGTTTTTCTCGTTGCGCTTCCACTTTGTCTGGGAATAGCTTTGGCTTCGGGTGCGCCACTGTATGCAGGGCTTTTATCGGGGGTCATCGGAGGACTTGTCGTTGCACTTATCAGTGGTTCTCCACTTGCCGTTTCAGGGCCGGCTGCCGGCTTAACGACTGTGGTTGCTGCTTCCATCGTTTCACTTGGTGATTACAAAATATTTCTGCTTGCTGTTATGGTCGCTGGATTATTTCAACTCACCCTTGGAGTGTTAAAACTTGGCGCCATCGCTAATTATTTTCCTTCGTCCGTTATCAAAGGAATGTTAGCGGCCATCGGAATCATTCTCATTTCAAAACAAATTCCATTAGCACTGGGTTACGACCAACCCGATTTTTGGACAAGCGGGTTTCTGAACTTGTTTTCTCAGGACAACTTTCTTGGGAGTATTCAAAATTTCAACCACCATATTACCCGGGGAGCCATTCTCATTACCGTAATTTCTTTAGTCGTTCTCGTTTTATTTCAGCAACCCTTTGCCAAAAAACTGCAAGTAATTCCTGCACCACTTATTGTTGTGGTGCTGAGCATTGTCATCAACATCGTATTCACACAGGCAGCGTCTGATTTTTCTCTCAAACAAACTCAATTGGTGAATATTCCTTCCACTATTTTTGCCAGTGTTTCCTTCCCCGACTTTTCCAAACTGTTTTCGAACACTGCAATCTGGAAAGACGGAATCCTGATCGGGCTGCTGGCAACTTTAGAAACCTTACTTTGCATTGAAGCCATTGATAAACTCGACAAGCGCAACCGAATTACCCCCGTGAACCGCGAACTGATTGCACAGGGAATCGGGAATATGACTTGCGGACTCATTGGAGCAATTCCGATTACAGCAGTTGTTGTCAGAGGCGCAGCCAATGTGGATGCAGGGGCGAGAACCAAAATGTCAGCGTTCACCCATGGACTTTTTCTATTGCTTGCAGTGTTGCTTGTTCCCTTTCTGCTGAACAAAATTCCGTATGCTTCGCTTGCGGCAATCCTGATTGTTACAGGTTACAACCTGACGAAGCCAAAACTGTTTCGCAACATGTGGAGTTTAGGATGGAAACAATTTATTCCGTTTGCACTTACAATCATTGTCATTCTTTCAACCGACTTGCTCCTTGGTGTGAGCATCGGACTTTTAATTTCTGTTTACTTTATCGTACGGAATAATTTTAAAGCAGAATATAAAATCACCAAAACACTTCACCTGGGAATAGAAACAGAATACATCAAACTGAACAGCAATGTTACTTTTTTAAACAAAGTGAAGTTGCGTAAAGCACTGGACGAAGTTCCCGAATACAGCGTGCTGACAATTGACGGAAGCGAATGTAACTTCATTGACTACGACATTCTGGAAATCATCAGTGAATACGCCAACAAAGCACACGACCGGCATATTGAATTGCACCTGAAAGGAATCGAAAAAGTGAATATAACAGCAGTCCATTGAATGGACGACGGGCACAGTGTGAGTCTGCATGTCTCGGATCAGCTTCAGCAGGTTGAACGGTGAATGTTCGTTTCCGGGGATGGGCCACTCGGAATTGAACAAAGATTGAATGCAGATTAGGCCCATTTCAATGAAATATCAGTGTTGGAGGATCCTGAAATGGGTTGGTTTGGGCCAACACATTGTTGAAATCCAAGTGAAAAAACCTACCTTCGCGGACCATGGATTCGACGAGACAACAGAAGTATGCACGCCTGATACAGAAGGAGATCGGTGAGATCTTTCAGCGGGATGGCTATAATTTTTATGGTAAGGCATTTGTAACCGTGATGGGAGCTAAAGTGAGCCCGGATCTCAGTATTGCCAGCATTTATCTGAGCATTTTCGGTGCAAAAGACAATCAGGGCGTGATTGACCAGATTGAAAGTCACAACAAGGAAATCCGGAAACGGCTCGGGACAAGTATCCGCCATCAGGCCCGGATTATACCACAACTTCGTTTTTTCCTGGATAGTTCGCTCGATGAGGTGGATAAGATTGAGAAGTTGTTGAGGGAGAGCCGGGGGGAAAAACCGGCAGATGCCGAGGGCGAGACAAAATAATCAGAGCTAAATTTCACGCAAAGGCGCAGCGGGCGCAAAGAAATAATTATGCAGTACGATCCGATTAAGCGTTCATTAGGGAATGTTTTTAATAAGACTCCGTTTTTAAGAAAAGTATTTTATCGCCTGCTCGATTTGCTCCTGTTGCGTGCATGGCATGTTCACAAAGAGCTTCGTGGATGGATTAAAACCGCAAAAGCAGATGCCACCATTCTTGATGCAGGCGCCGGATTCGGGCAGTATACCTACTGGCTGAGCCGGAAAAATCCGAACTGGCAAATCCTTGCCATGGATGTGAAAGATGAGCAGGTGGCTGACTGTAACAGGTTTTTCCGGGAGACCGGAGCCGCTAATGTAAACTTTGAAGTCGGTGATCTGACGAACTTTACTCATCCCAATAAATACGACCTCGTTGTTTGTGTTGACGTGATGGAACATATCCTTGAAGATGTACAGGTTTTCAAGAACTACGTGGCATCCATGAAACCCGGAGCCCTGTTACTGATCTCCACTCCTTCTGACCAGGGTGGCAGCGACGTTCACGGTGATGATGAAAGTTCATTTATCGAAGAGCATGTACGGGACGGCTACAATATCCAGGAAATACAAGACAAACTAAAAGGCGCCGGCTTTTCAAAAGTTGAAGCGCGTTACCAGTACGGCACTCCGGGAAAAATTGCATGGCGGCTGTCAATGAAATACCCGATTGTGATGCTGGGTAAGACGAAGCTGTTTTTTATCCTGCTTCCTTTCTACTATCTCATCGCCTACCCGATTTCATTCGTTTTAAATTGGATGGATGTGAATGGGAACCATCCCACCGGAACGGGCCTCATCGTGAAGGCGTGGAAGTGATTTTTTCGTACGCGACAAGAGCGAAAACTTTGCAAACTTTGCGTCTTTGCGTGAAACAGAATTCCTACTTTTACAATTGTGAATCTCCCTTTCTTCATTGCCAGACGGTATTTTGTAAGTAAAAAATCACAACGGGCAATCAATGTAATTTCGATGATCTCGGTCGTTGGCGTAATGATTGGTACGGCGGCTTTGATCATTGTGCTATCCGTGTTTAACGGATTCGAGACACTGATCGTTCGCATGTACAATTCCTTTGATCCGGACCTGAAAATTTCGGCGGTGCGGGGAAAATCCTTTTCCCTGGAAAATTTTCCTTTGGAAAAATTAGAACAATTGAATGGTGTTGCTTTCGTGACCAGGGTGGTTGAAGAAAACGCATTGGTTAAATACCGTGATAAACAATACATCATCACGATCAAAGGAGTGAGCGACGAATTCCCGAAAATGACGGGTATCGACAGCATGCTGGCTGACGGACAGTTTCTTTTGCATCGCGGAGATACGGATTACGCAGTAGTCGGTGGAGGCATTGCCTATAATTTACAATTGAACATACACGATATTTTCAGTCAGCTCGAAATCTATGCTCCGCGAAAATCCGCATCCTCTCTCATCAATCCGGAGGAAGCATTCAACCGGCGTTACCTGAGCGCAAGCGGGGTTTTTTCAGTTCAACAGGAATTTGATACGAAATACATTATTGTTCCGCTTCGGTTTGCAAATGAAATCCTGGATTACGATTCCCGGGTCACATTTCTGGAAGTCGGACTCAAAAAAGATGCAAATCCGGAATTGTTGCAAACTCAGGTTTCCGCTCTCGCGGGATCCGATTTCATGGTCAGAAACCGTTACCAGCAACACGAACTGATTTATAAAATAATGAAGTCGGAGAAATGGGCAGTGTACCTGATTCTCACCTTCATTCTCATCATTGCCACATTCAATGTCATCAGTTCGCTTACGATGCTTGTGATTGAAAAGAAGAAAGATATATCTATTCTCCACAGCATGGGTGCCGACAGCGGGTTGTTGCGCAGAATTTTTCTGACGGAAGGACTGTTCATCACAGGGATCGGAGCATTCATTGGATTATTTCTTGGCTATATTATTTGTTTTATCCAGAAGCAATTCGGAATTATAAAACTCGGCAATGGCGGATCCTTTGTAATTGACGCTTACCCGGTGCACATGCAGGCGATGGATTTCCTCTATGTCGTGGCTACCGTTTTTGTCATCGGAATCATTGCCGCATGGTATTCGAGTCGCAGATTGATCGGAAAAAAATCAGTGATTTCAGGGATTAAGGAAGAATAATTCCGGAAATTTAGTTCTGAGGAAATTCAGTTGTTCCCGCTAACCTTAGATTTAGATGCATTTGTAGTCTTTTGCCCGTCATTTTTCTCTACCGGCAAAAAGTAAATATTTACCTCCTTCTCCTGTATCCGTTTATTTTAACAGTTACTTTTGGTTAGGATAAATTATTTTCAAGCGCCATGGATAAAAGAGAATTTCTTCGAACAATCAGTTTCGCCGGTGTAGCATCGCTCCTGCCTTTTCATAAGAACTTTGCGAATGGAGCCCGCCCCGGACAATCCGCAGGCTGTGTTTTGATTCCTTCTGAGACAGCTGGTCCGTACCCGATTGACCTGAGTACCAATGCAGCCATGTTTCGCACCGATATCCGGGAAATGGAAGCCGGTATCATTCATAAAGTCAGGTTAAGGATAATCGGCACAGCCAATTGTTTGCCCATGCCAAACTTACGCGTTGACTTGTGGCATTGCAATGTACACGGCTATTATTCTGGCTATGTAGTGAACGGCCACCTGGGAAGTCAGAATCATGTGGGAGAAACATTTTGCAGGGGGATTCAGATGACAGATATCAACGGAGAAGTTGAGTTCACAACCATATTCCCGGGATGGTATCCCGGAAGGATCAGTCACATGCACTTCCAGGTATTTTTGAATTCTGTTTTGCAGTCAACGTCACAACTGACATTTCCTGTAGCAGAAAAAAATCTGATCTATACGACTGTGGCTCCCTACTCCACTTACGGTGCGGATCCGGTAACCTTTAACCAGGACAATGTTTTCGCCGATGGATATCTCAATCAACTGGCGACACTCACACCGAATACTACTACCGGTGGATGGGACAGTTTTCTGGAAGTCGGCATCAATGGAAGCGGGACATCTACCGGAATGTTGCAAATGGAACCTGAAACCGGAGGATTTTTCAAGCTGGGTCAGAATTTTCCAAACCCATACCGTGATGAAACCACCATTCCTTTCAGCCTTAAATTACCTTCAGATGTAAAACTTGAACTTTGGGATATTCACGGCAAAAATGTAGCTGTAATTTTACGCCCGGGTTTGGGTGCCGGTAAGCAGGAAATTAGTGTGAATATTCATTCATTGGGATTGGCTGCTGCTAATTATGTCTATCAACTGGAAGTGACCAATACGCAAGGTTCCTTCAGGCAATGTAAAATGATGTCGGCTGCGAAATAAGAAATAAGGACATACTTTATCGGGGCTTAGAAAGCGAACGACACACGGTTGGAATTTCAGAGAAAAGGATGCTATAAACAATGCTCATTTCTGACTCCTTTGATGTTTGCCATTTCTATCCAGCCCCTTGATGCAATTGGGATCACTCCGGACGGTTTGCCGGTACCAATCGGATTGAATCAGCAGAAGCCGGAATCGCTATCTTTATCTGCAAAACAAGGACCGCTTTCAGCGGTATCAGAAAAGGTTCATTCTCCATCATGATCAGGAAGTACATTCCTTATATACTCGGATCGGTAATTCTTGCATACCTGGTAAAGGATGCCCTGGGGAATGGTGATTTTAAAGTTTTTCTTGAGGCGGCAAAACTGGTTAGTGCCGGTGAGAATCCATACGATAAATGGATCTACATCAAAGAAGGACATTCCTGTCTGTATTTTTATAGTCCACTCTGGGCACTTTTGTTGATTCCGTTTTCAAGCCTGCCCAACTTTGTTCCAAATTTCATCTGGCTTGTATTCAATGTCTGGTGCATGTACAGGATTGCAAAATTGTTAATTTATTACATCGATACGGAATTTCTATCCACCAGGGCCTTGCAGTGGATTCTTGCATTGACCTTCCTGCTAAACCTTCGTTTTATTCTGTACAATTTTTCATTGATCCAGGTTACCTTGTTTTTAGTTTGGGGAGCAATGGAAAGCCTCCGTTTTTTCCGTGAACGAAATTACTGGCTCGGAGGAATGCTCCTTGCACTGGTAATAAATATTAAAATTCTTCCCATTGTCTTGTTGCCCTATTTGTTCTACAGAAGAGAATTCAAAGGATTCGGCATAACCATTCTGTTCCTGATCTTGTACCTCTTTGTCCCCTTCATCTTTTTAGGATGGGATTTTAACAAGGAATTGCATGCTTCCTGGTGGGGAACAATTAACCCTTCGAATGACGAACATCTCCTTGAAACAGGCCTGGGGCCACACAGTCTTACCGCTCTCATTCCAAGCCTGCTCACGCCCACCACCGGTGAGATTTCGCAATCGAGAAATCTGTTAAGCCTGAGTCCTGAGCGCGCCATTGGTATCTCGAATTGTTGCAGGGCACTACTGGTCGTACTCACATTATTTTTTCTCAAACGACCTGCATTTTCACCTGCACGGACACGGTTGCATGAATTACGCGAACTGGGTTATCTCTTTCTGATCATTCCGTTAATTTTCCCGCACCAGCAAAAGTATGCGTTTGTATTTTTAATTCCGGCTGTCTTTTATGTTTCTTATTCTATGGTTGAATTGTTTGACCGGAAAGACGAGAAGTACCGAAAGCATTTCAATGGTTTAATTATCCTTTCAATATTCTTCTTTGTGTTGACCACCTTAACTACAGATGGATTGATTGGCCAACAATTGAATCAGCTGTCACAACATTTTAAACTTGTGACCTATGGCACACTTGTGTTGGTTCTGATCTTATGGAAATGCAAGCCGGAAATTTTAACTTCCCGGAATCCGGGCGCTTGAAATTCATTTCTACCTTTGTTATTCAACAGGTCCAATCATCCCGGAATCCCGGATCCGCAATGGAGCCAAAGGAGAGCCCGGGCAGAGGAGAACAAATGGTTCATGGTAACGCTTGATGAGGTGAGAGAATTTGCTTTGTCGTTCGAAGAGACGGACGAACAGCCGCATTTTGAAGTCACCTCTTTCAGGGTGAAAAAGAAGATATTTGTAACCATGAACAGCAGGCACAACCGTGCATGTTTACGGTTTTCCGAAATTGACCAGAGTGTATTTTGTTCCATTGATCCGGCAATCATCTACCCTGTACCAAACAAATGGGGAAAATACGGATGGACACTTGTGGAATTAAAAAGGGTCCGGAAGCGTTTATTCAAAGACGCGCTGATGCATGCATACTGTACTGTTGCCCCGGCAAAGTTGGCCGGCAAATACGAATTGAAATAAAAACTGCCCTGAAAAAACAATGCAGCGATTTATCTGATCATGAAAGAATTAAAATTAGAGTTCTCCCCGTTTCCGGAATTAAAAACAGAAAGGTTGGTTTTCAGACGCATAACTGCTGAAGACGCTCCGGAGATTTTTAGTCTGCGATCTGATGAACGGGCAATGCAATTCATTGACAGACCCAGAGCAAAGACTATGGAAGATGCTCTCGATCTGATCCGCATTTTTGACGATGGCATCAACAACAACGAAAGCATTACCTGGGGAATGGCCTTGATACCGGATATGAAAATTATCGGGTCAATTGGTTTTTGGAGAATAGTCCCCGCGCATTACCGTGCGGAAATCGGTTACATGCTGCACCCGGATTACCATGAAAAAGGCCTCATGACAGAGGCTGTGCTGAAAATGATAGATTTTGCTTTTGAAAAAATGGGCTTGCATTCCATTGAAGCAAATATCAATCCGAAGAATGCGGCTTCTGCAAAACTTCTGGAAAAAACCGGTTTTGTGAAAGAGGCATATTTTCGTGAAAACTATTTTTACAACGGGAAATTTCTGGATTCGATGATTTATTCCCTGGTGAACAACTCATACTGAATCGAAAATTATTTCGCACAGGGTGTTAATACCGGACTCCTTTACGTCATTCGCAGGGTACAAGAGGGGTATTTCTATCCCCGGACACTACGTACAAGGTTGCCTTAAACACCGATCGTTTTGACAAATTTCACTGTGACGGCCTGTTGGGACACGACGGGTTTGTGCGGCTCAAAAATTGTACGGTTTGTATTCATTCCATGGTTGAATACGATGAAAAGATCCGTTCCCTCTTTCGGATTGTAACGGATACGCAGGTTGCTGCTGATCTCGTTGGAAAGGTCTTCATATTGTGTGAAGAGTTTCACAGAAAATCGGGTAGAAAAATAATACGACACATTCAGTCGTGTGAGGTTGGTTTCAAACAATCCGTTTCCAATGGATGAGTATGCATCTGGAAAACGAATGTGGTTAAATTCATAATCGATTCCGGCGGAAAGATGACTTGAGAAATTGTATACGATTGAAGGAGCAAAACTGAACCGGTCTCCACCGTAGAATTTTCCAATTGTAGAACTCACGGTACCTGCTAAATTATTTTTTTTAGGGCCGGTAAGTGTCAGCGAGGAGGAAATCATCGTGTATAATCCGGGCTCAATTGTAATATTGTCTCCCGGCGCAAAAGAGGTGAATATTCTGTCTTCCTGCCACGAAAACGGAGTCATGTCCACTTCGGCTCCGCTTTTCAGGCTGATGTTTGACTGAACATCTGCATACCGTGTTTCCGTTATTCCGGACGAGACCTTTGCTTTATAATTGGTGTTCCCACTCAGCGAATAATACTGAACTTTGCTTGCGCTTCCTGCCTTGAGCCGTTTTCCGGCGCCGGCATTCATGTTCCACAGATCATTTTCGGGAGTAAATCCCATCACCGGGTTAAAATCCTTTCCGATGTAATCGCCCTGCAGGGAATAAAACCAACCTTCCCGTGCATTCCGGAAAAGGGCCAGCTCATAATGCATGGGCGATGTAAAAAAATCAGATCCGGAAGGTGTGAAATTTAAATTATTGAAAGTCCCCACCATTCCTCCGACAAGCACAACCTGACGATTCAGGAACTGCACTATATCCCAACCCATGGTTTGTCCGGAGGCTTGTCCGGCATTCGTGTTGTAACGGTTGGTAATGATTCCTCCGATAAAACTTCCGTATTTATCCACATCCTTCCGTGTGCGGAAAACAAAAAAATTGTGGGGATCGATTCCGGCTTCCGGGATTCCCTTCGTTTGCATTTCGAGGAAACCCATCTGCCATCCTTTGCTTTTTCCGGTAACTCTTACTCCCGTAACAATGGGAACGACCTGGTTCTTCTCCCTGCCGATACTGCGGGAAATAAACATCTGTGTTCCTGTGGCAAAACTATAGCCAAGGTAATTCCTGGACTCGAGAAAAAATCCTCTTTTTTCAGGAAGGTTGACTTCGTACTTGCTGAGGTTGATGATCCGGTTATCCACTTCGGCCTGGGCAAAATCCGTATTCACCGTAAAATCGAGCGTAAAGTTTTTGCTGAGACCATATTTTACATCGGCTCCGACATTGCTGATAATTTTATCGAATGTTTCGTTGGATGCAAAATTCTTCCGTGGAATAAATTCATTGACCGGTTCATATTTCGTACCGGCAGCATTCAGCTGGTTGTGTTGCTGAAATCCGGCAATGACATAGGGAATGACGTAAAACGGTTTGTGCGCTTTCAAACCGGTAAATTCCATTTCCCTGGCAAGCGAAACTTTAAAGTACGGATTGTCGATTTTAACATCGCATTTCGGATAGATCAGGTATTCATTTTTTCTTTTGATCAGCCGGACAAAACGGAAGCCCATGCGTACGGAATCCCTGCTCTGAAATCGCAAAGAAGAAAAAGGTATTTTGAATTCAACTGTATATCCGGCTGAATCTACGTGAGAAGCAGCATCCCAGAAGGTATTGTAATTTTCATTCCCATTTCCTCCATCGCTGGTAAACTCCTGGTCCCAACGGGCGCCAAGTGTATTGGTTGTAAATACCAACCCGGAACTTTTATCATTGTAAGTGTCGATAACAAACGCGATACCATCCGCCTTATTGATGTCGTAATCGCGCTCCAGGCCATAGCGCAAAAGCTTTGACGGATCCCGGTCGGAAGCACGCACACCGACGTACAGGTAATCGTTCGTGTAGAGTATGTAACACTGTGTCTCCTCCGTCGGGATCGCTCCCGCAAATGGATCGACCTGCATGAAATCATCGATTGCTTCCGCCTGATTCCATTCGGGTTCATCAAGTTTACCATCGGGAACGATATCCTGATTGACCCGAAGCGGACGATAGGGAGCCTCCTGTGCATTTGCAAAGATTGAAATGATCATTGAGCAGAAAAAGAGAAGCTTGGTATCAAAGCTGATCATCGAGTACGGATGGTTGCTGGTGATTGGTTGTTGGTTACCTATTTTATATAAACAGTTAATTCACACTCTTCATTTACGAAGTTGTGACTTATCAATAACCACATAAATCGTATCGATTACTTTCCCCTGAACCGGAACCGTTGCATTTTGATTATTGCCCGGACTTTGCCTGTCCAATACCTGGACGCTCTTAACAAAATAATCTGTATCACCCCTGTTGCTGAACCAGTTTTTGAAATACGTCTGATGATAGGTCAACTTCACCTTCCAACCATTGTTTACTGCAGAGTCGATCATTGCCACAACATCACCCGATTCATTGTCGTTGTCAATAGAAAAATCAAACAAGGAACTCGTATTCATTCCTGTTTGCGTCAGATTCAATTCTCCTTCCCAGGACTTCCAAAATCGGCCCTTGTGTGAAAATTTGGTAATGAAACCAATTCTTTCACCTTCCGAATAATTTTCTGTTGCTGTTGCAATGGCAAATACTACATAAGCGAGAATACCCAAAAGCCATAGTCCGCGGAACTTGAATTTTCCAGTTTGTTGACCGCCGTATCTGTTTTTGTTTCCCATGGAAATTTAAAAAAATTAAAAGTGAAACAGATCTGCCAACCATCAGGCCTCCGCTTTAAACTGAGAAAGAAAACGGACATCATTCTCTGAGAAGAAACGAAGGTCTTTGACATTGTACAGCAACATGGCAATGCGTTCAATACCCATACCGAATGCGTAGCCGGTGTATTTATCAGGATCGATCGTACAGTTCTTCAGCACATTCGGATCCACCATTCCGCATCCCATAATTTCGAGCCAACCGGTGTATTTGCAAACATTGCAGCCTTTGCCTTTGCAGATACTGCAGGTCACATCCATTTCCGCGGAGGGTTCTGTAAATGGAAAATAAGAAGGACGCAATCGAATTTCTGTTCCCTCACCAAACATTTCTTTCGCAAAATAAAGCAAGGTTTGTTTCATGTCTGCAAACGATACACCTTCATCAATGTACAACCCCTCAACCTGATGAAAGAAACAATGGGCGCGTGCCGAGATCGCTTCGTTCCGATAAACACGTCCGGGCGCAAGAATGCGGATGGGCGGTTTTGTCGTTTCCATCACCCTCACCTGTATAGAAGAAGTGTGAGTGCGCAGGGCGATGGAATCGCTTCCATCTTTTTGTTCAATAAAAAAAGTATCCTGCATATCGCGTGCAGGGTGGTTTTCAGGAAAATTCAACGCGGTGAAATTATGCCAGTCGTCTTCAATCTCGGGCCCGTCTGCAACTGTAAAACCAATACGGTTGAAAATATCAAGAATGCGATTTCGTGTAAGTGAAATCGGGTGCCTTGAGCCGAGCGGATTGGGTTCTGAAGGCAGAGTTAAATCCAGATCCGAACCGGCTCCTGTATCCGCAGTTGCTTCCAGCACGGATTGAAATACACTCAGTTTTTCTTCCGCTTTTACCTTCAGTTCATTCACCAACAGCCCAAACGACTTACGCTGATCCGGTTGAATATTTTTCATTTCCGCAAACAAATCCGTCAGGATACCTTTTTTCGAAAGGTATTTCATGCGAAATGCTTCCAGCTGCTCCTTGTTGGAAACAGAATAGGATTCTACTTCGGAGATCAGGGACTTTATTTTTTCTTGCATAGCGTTAAGGGGACAAGGTACGGGGGACGGGGAATTGTAGATTGTTGATTGAAACATTGTATTGATTTATTGATGATAAAATTATCCAATCAACAATAAATCCTCAATCAGCAATCTACAATCAAAATTTCTCTCACTGTACTACCTTCATAAGCATCCTCACATCCTGCACCGGCCGATCGCCGGGAGCAGTTTGAACGGCGGCAATTTTGTCGATCACTTCGAGGCCTTCGATCACTTCACCAAATACTGTGTATCCATGATCAAGGAATGGCGTTCCTCCGGTTGTCTGGTACAGATTTTTTTGGGCATCGGATAGTTTGATGCGTCGTTGAATTTCCATCATATTCAATTGCTCCGGTGTATATTTCTGTCCCTGCACAATATAAAACTGGCAACCGCTGGAAGCCTTCTCAGGATTTTCGGTTCGCGCAGCGCACAGAGCACCCTTTTTGTGGAAAATAGAATCGACAAATTCTGCAGGAATGGTATAGCCTACATCGCCGTTTCCGAGCATGAGTCCGGGTGCTGCATTTTTTGAAAGCGGATCACCGCCCTGGATCATGAAGCCCTGGATCACACGATGAAATAAAAGGCTGTCATAAAAACCAGATTGAACCAGCTTGATAAAATTATCCCGGTGTTGCGGGGTAGCATTGTACAACTTCACTTTCATATTCCCGAATTCCGTGCTGATCAGCACAATCCGGTCCGTGACAGTGGTGTCTTTTTGCGCCGAAGCAGAATCCTGTTGTGCGACTGCGATGTTCAGGGAAAGCAAAAAGAGAGCAACAAAGAGTGTGGATTTCTTCATTTTTTCTGCTATTTTTGTAAAACTGTTGGTGTAAGCCCACAATATTAACCAAAATCAGATGAATAAAGAAAGAAGCGGTCTGATTACAGGCTGGGTCATGGTTTGTTTATTCGGAGTCATGACTTTTTTTTCCTGTAAAAAGGACGGTCCGACACGTGCAATCGTGACAGTTATTGACTCTCTGGGCCGGCCGGTTCAGGCTGCCAGTGTAACGTTATGGCAGGATACTGCAGTAAATGCAACCAACGGTGTACAAGCAAATATCCGGGTCACAAAATCGAGCGATGCAGCGGGAAAGGCAGAATTCGAATTTGAACAGGAGGCTTTTCTGAATTATGTAGTTATAAAAAATGCCGATACAGCGAGGGGATTTATCCGCCTGAAGGAACATGAGACCGTGAATGAGACGGCGAATTTGTGAATAGTTGGGAGTCTGTGGTTAAAGTTATCGATGCTCCCCTTTTTTACCCGACGAATTTAGAATTTCAGGCCAATAACTCAAGCTGAAAGTTCATGATTCTGTTTTCGTATATCCTTCCCTTCTCCGTGTAACCAACTCCTTTTCTGATTTAAGTCCTTGTATAATAAGTAAATACAAAGATACTCACCGTATTCCTGCTTCTGTTTCGAAATAATCGATGATGGCTTGTTTTAGTAACAGGTCTTGTTCCCGGAGTGTCAACGGGGGAAGTTTTTGGCTGAGTTTCCAGAAGGGCCAGCCTTGCTCATCAGCACCTGTTAATTCATAATAACCAAACTGACTCAACAAGCGGCAGGTCGCGATGTGCATCAGATCCTGTTTTTCATCTTTGCTGTATTTCTGAGGCCCTTGTCCCAATTCCTGTACACCGATCAGAAAAAGCAATGCCTGAAGATCCGGCTCTTCTCCGAAACGCTCACCCAGAGTCTGTAGCAGACGTTCCCATTTTTCCTTTAAAAGCTGCAAATCAAGTGCATCCATATCATCGCAAAGGTATCCACAATTTTCGGCGTTTACTACCTTTGCAACCCCTTTACGGTTTATTTGGAACAGCGTGCATCAGAGACAATTTTTCAGGATTTTCCTTTCCCTATTCTTCTTTACATGTTTCAGCTATTCTCCTGTAACGGCACAAAAGCCAACAGGACAGAAGGTGGATGTTGTCTTTTGTCTAGACCTGAGTAGCAGTGCGAATGGCCTGATTGATCATCTTCGGAACCATCTTTGGGATTACTGGTATTTCTTTTCCCGTTGCCAACCGACTCCAAACTATCGTATTGGCGTGGTCGCCTACTCGCGTTTCAGCTATGGAAAGTCCAGTGGATATTCAAAAGTGATAAAAGACCTGAGCACGGACTTTGAGCCGTTGAGCAATATTTTATACAAGATTCCGTCCCGTATTGAGAAGGGAGATCAGTTTGTAGGTTCCGCACTCGGTACCTGCCTGAAAAAAATTTCCTGGTCGAAAGATCCGGAGGCAATAAAAATTATTTTTCTCGTGGGCAACGGAGATGTACGGCTCGGAGCAGAAAGCATCGACCGTAATATCGAGAAACTGAATGCTCAGGGGGTGACGATTTATCCAATCTACTGTACTGTTCCGGGCGAGAGGAAAACAATCCGGCAGTGGCAACGCATCGCAGAGAACAGCGGAGGAAAACTAAACACCATTTCCATCCGGAATAAATATTTCGATCAACTCAACGGGTTTGACATCAAAAAATTTCGAACACTGAACCGGAAATTTAACAATACCTACCTTTACTACGGACAGGGCGGATACAAACGGTGGAAAATGCTGAACGATGAAGACAACCATGTTTACATTACCAACACGGAAGGTTACCGTTACCGGGCATTGTACAAAATTTCCGATGACTACCAGAAAAAAAATGATTCCTGGGATCTGGTAGATCTGTATTACAAAAATCCGGTTGCATTTATGGATGTGGATCGTAAAACACTGAATGATACGTGTAAAAAAATGAAAAGTGAGCAACTGAAGGCGTACATCATTTATAAGAAATACGAACGGAAAAAATTGAGTGCGATGATCGCAGACATGATCGCAGAAAAAGAAATGAAAGACAAGGCTGAAGGGAAAATTGTGGAGAAAAAGATGGGAACACTGGATATCATCTCCATTCGTATGTTGCGGGAAATTCTGAAAGCCAAACAAATTAACTGTCCGGCAAATTAATATGTCAACCTGGAACAAATGGATTTTTGGTGGCCTCGGTTGGGCTCTCGGCGGACCCATCGGTGGTATCATGGGTTTTGCGCTGGGTGCAATTTCCGAAGAAGGAAAGAAAACCTACACAAACAGTGGAAACAGAATATTGCCGAATGATTTCAGTGCCGCTTTATTGGTACTGTGTGCGGCTGTGATGAAAGCGGATCAGAAAGTGATGCGATCAGAGCTTGATTTTGTGAAGAATTTTTTCTCAAGACAATTTGGCGAAGCCCATACGCGTGAACGCATGCTGCTTTTCCGTGAAATCCTGAACCAGGACATTGAAATCGGTCCGGTTTGCGCACAGGTCAGGCAATTCGTGGATCCTTCGGCGCGCCTACAGCTCCTGCATCTGTTGTTCGGACTGGCAAATTCCGACGGCGGCGTAAGCGGACCGGAACTTTCGGTCATCGGTCAAATAGCTGTGTTGATTGGCATCGGTCAAAAAGATTTTGAGAGTATGAAAGCCATGTTCATTAAAGACACGGATTCTGCATACAAAATCCTTGAAATTGAAAAATCTGCCAGCGATGAGGATCTGAAAAAAGCATACCGGAAAATGGCGATGAAATATCATCCCGACAAAGTCCATCACCTTGGCCCTGAATACGCGAAAGATGCACAAGAGAAATTCAAGAAGATCAACGAGGCGTATGAGTCCGTTAAAAAAGAGCGTGGCATCGTTTAATCTTTGCGTCCTTTTCGCGAAACCCTTTCTACCTGCAGGAAGGAACGCACCGAACGCAAAGGGAAATTAACAATTCATTTAACACGTGAATTACCGGCTCCGCCGCACATCCTCTATTTCTCTGATTGACTGCCGCTCCACGAAACGTTTTAGTGTAAACGATCCTGTATTTTTTCCTCCACAGTCTTCATCACCGGTAAAACAGCGGGCGCTATTTTCAACACGGGATAATAAATCACTGACTCCGCTTTTTTATCCGGCGACAGCCAGTTGAATTTTGTATCCAATTTGTTGAAATAGAATAAAACAACGCTGGTTACCAAAGCGTATTTCAGTCCACCGAAAATTGTTCCCAGAATTTTATTGAAGATCCCAAGTGCGGCGATTTTTATCAGCCCTTCAAATAATTTTGCCAGAAAAAAGATTCCCACGGAAACCAGTAAAAACATTACAAAGGAAGAAACGTAATGAAGGGTACGTGGATTGGCATCAAGAACTTTCAGTACATAGGGTTCTGCAAAGCTTGAGAATTTAAAGGCAGCATACAAACCGAGAAAAAGGGCTCCCAATACAGCCACTTCAAAGATGAAACCTTTTATAAATCCACGGATCATCCCGGTGATGAGTAAAAGGGAGAGGATGATGTCGAGATAGTTCATGTTATGTTTGTCCGTAAATTTCAACTGTTTATCAGGTTCTTCTGGATCCAATACCGCTGTTAACTATTTTAGCCCCAGGAAACTCACGCTTACTTATTTTCTTGTCCAAAAAAAGGACACCACCAGCACCGACTGTGCATCGTTCTCCGATTTTGAAGATCGTGGCATTGTTCTGGTCGATGCACGGTCCACGCTGCTCGTGGATGTCCCACGCACAAATTATTGTAATGAGAATTCTGTTTACTACTCTTTGCGTTCTTTGCGACTTTGCGCGAACAAATATTTCGCGGAAAGAACGCAAAGGAAGCAAGGTTAACTGTTAATTGCTGCGACACCGGGAAGGATTTTGCCTTCGATGTATTCGAGAAGGGCGCCACCACCGGTGGAAACGTAGGAAACTTTTTCGCCGAGGTGGAATTTATTGATCGCCGCAGCGGAATCGCCTCCGCCAATAAGGGAGAAAGCGACAATTGCTGTGGCACGGACAATGGATTCGGAAACAGCTTTTGTACCAGCGGCGAATTTGTCGAATTCGAAAACTCCTGCAGGTCCGTTCCAGAGAATTGTTTTTGAATTACTGATGACAGCGGCGAATGCTTTCGCAGATTTCTCACCAATATCCAGTCCCATCCATCCTTCGGGTATGGTGTTGATGTCGCTGTAACCAACCTGTGCATTCGCGTCAAATTTGTCTGCAAGCACGGCATCCTCCGGTAAAATAATTTTAACTCCTTTTGCTTTCGCTTTTTCGAGAATCTGCAATGCGAGATCGAGCTTATCGTCTTCGCACAAGGAGGAACCGATCTTCCCACCCATTGCTTTCACAAATGTAAAAGCCATGCCTCCGCCGATGATTAGGTTATCGACTTTGTCCATCAACTGATCGATGATAAGAATTTTATCGGAAACTTTCGCTCCGCCCATGATTGCAGTGAATGGTTTAGCCGGATGGTTCAACACTCTTTCCGCGTTCTCCAGTTCGCCGGCCATCACATAACCAAAACATTTTTTTCCAGGGAAAAATTTCGCGATCACTGCTGTCGATGCATGCGCACGGTGAGCAGTACCAAATGCATCGTTCACATAAAATGTTCCAAGGGCTGCAAGTTTTTGGGCAAACTCTTCATTGCCTTTTTCTTCTTCTTTATAGAAACGAAGATTCTCCAACAGCAAAACGTCTCCGGCCTTGAGGTCTGCCGACAACCGGTCGGCGGAATCGCCGATACAGTCGTCTGCAAATTTTACAGGGGAGTTCAGGACTTTCGTCAAATGTGTCACCAGGTGTCTGAGTGAGTATTTTTCCGCAGGTCCTTCTTTTGGCCGGCCCAGGTGCGACATGAGAATCACCGATCCTCCGTCTTTCAGAATTTTCTGAATCGTCGGAATGGCCGCACGGATGCGGGTGTCGTCTGTGATGTTGTATTCCTTGTCCAGCGGTACATTGAAATCCACACGGATCAATGCTTTCTGTCCGCTGAAATTGTATTGATCAATTGTATTCATGAGCCTGCGAATTGTCCGGCAAAGATATTTGATTGATGAATGTGGAGAGAAAAATCCCGGGCGAATTGTATTCAATGGCTTGTTGATTTGTTTCCACTAAAAATGGGCTACCAAAGCCATGAGAAACAGGACATTCTTCCAAATCCAATGCTTATCTTTACACCATGCGTTTTGGGGAAGTCATTGGTCAACAGCTTGTGAAACAGCGCCTTCTTCAGTCGGTGAAAGAGGAACGGGTGAGTCACGCGCTCCTGTTTCTCGGGCCGGAAGGATCCGGAAATCTCGCAGTCGCTCTGGCTTTTGCCCAGTACCTGGTATGCGAGAACCGAACGGAGACCGACAGTTGCGGAACGTGTTCCGGCTGTATCAAAATGAACAAACTGGTGCACCCGGATGTGACCTTCACATTCCCGGTAGCATCCCGAAAAGACGATAAGTCGACCAAACCAAAAAAAAGTGTTGATTATATAAAGGAGTGGCGCGAATCTGTCCTTGAAAATCCTTACCTGGTGTATACAAAATGGGTCGAGGACCTAAACATTGAGAACAAGCAAGGATTTATTTCTGTCGAAGAATCTGCAGATATTATCACACGGTTGAGTCTCAAAAGTGTAGAATCAGGTTACAAAATTGTAATCATCTGGATTCCGGAACGGATGAATATTCCTGCAGCCAACAAATTGTTGAAGATTCTCGAAGAGCCGCCGGACAATACCTTGTTTTTCCTCATTGCAGAGCAGTTTGAACAATTGCTTCCGACAATAACCTCTCGTGTTCAGCTCGTAAAAGTGAACCGGATCCCGGACGAAGTAATGATTTCTGTTTTGACTCAGCGTCACGAACAAACACCGGAAGTCGCAAGAAGAATCAGTCATCGTGTAAATGGGAATTACAACGAAGCATTGAAAATACTTGCCAATGATTCCGCAGACGCAGATTTGAACCAATGGTTCATCCAATGGATGCGTGCCTGCTTCAAGGCAAATGTCATCCGTATCAATGAACTCTGCGACGATTTCTCCGCTCAGTCCCGTGAATCTCAAAAACTTCACCTGGACCATGCCCAGGATGTCGCACGGGAATGTCTAATGATCAATTACGCAGAACGTTCGCTGGTGAAAATGGAAGGACAAGAACTGGAGGATCTGAAACGTTTTGCTCCGTTCATTCATATTAATAATGCAGAAAGTTTTATTGAAGAATTGAATTCTGCCTCCTATCACCTTGAACGCAACGCTAATTCGAAGTTGCTTTTTACAGACCTTTCATATAAACTACACCGCTTAATCTATTCTCCATCCTGAGGATTTTTATTCTCTCCTTTTGGTGTATTGAAGTCGTGGGGAATCTCAGCTAATAACGTTCAATTCCCCGATTACGGGAAACATGCGCACATCTAAACAAGAATTATCAGTCGTTTATACAAACAACTGATTATCAGTGTGTATTAAATCCCCTGATTTGTGTATTTTTGCAAATTGCTGATTAAAATCATTTCATTTAAAACAACCTGATATGGCTTGTAATTCCTGCGGCACCGGAACAGACGGAACACCGGGAGGATGCCGCAACAACGGCACCTGCGGAACGGGTGGCTGCAACAAGCTGAATGTATATAACTGGCTAACAGACATGGTGTTGCCTCATGGGCAACAACCTTTTGATATTGTGGAAGTGCGCTTCAAGGGAAGCCGCAAAGAATTTTTCCGCAACAAGGAAGCGATTGATCTCCGTGCCGGAGATGTAGTTGCGGTAGAATCATCGCCCGGACATGATGTCGGGGTGGTCTCCATGGTCGGCGAGTTGGTACGTTTTCAGCTGAAGAAAAAAAACATCACCGAAGATTCCGATGTCATTAAGGCGCTTTACCGGAAGGCCAAACAGAATGAAGTAGAGAAATGGCTGGAAGTAAAAGACAAGGAACCTTCTACCCTTTCCCGCGCCCGGGAAATCATTCAGTCGCTCAAGCTTTCGATGAAGCTGGGTGATGTTGAATACCAGGGTGACGGAAAGAAAGCCACCTTTTTCTATACTGCAGATGACCGTGTTGATTTCCGCGAACTGATTAAACGGCTTGCTGATGAATTCCGGATCCGGGTGGAGATGCGCCAGATTGGTATGCGCCAGGAAGCCAGTCGTCTGGGTGGTTTGGGTGTTTGCGGACGGGAACTCTGTTGTTCGACATGGCTCACCGATTTCAAAACCGTTTCGACAAGCACTGCACGGTACCAGAATCTTGCGTTGAATCCGGCCAAGCTTGCAGGGCAGTGCGGTAAATTAAAATGCTGCCTCAACTACGAACTCGATTCCTACATGGATATCCTCAAGGATTTTCCTTCGACAAATGTTGTTCTTGAGACTGAAGGCGGAAGGGCGTATCATCGCAAAACAGATATTTTCAAACGTCTGCTCTGGTATGCTTACAGCGGTGATGATAAACGGGAACAATCAGAAGGCAGCGATGGAGGTGACGGAGGAAACTGGATAGCACTCCCGGTAAATCGTGTGAACGAAATCATTGAGCTCAACAAGCAAAAAATTCGTCCGGCTGAATTACGCGATGCTTCTACGGAAGAAGAAATTGCAGAAAAAGAACCGGACTATGCGAATGTCGTCGGTCAGGACAGTATCGACCGGATGGATAAGAAGAAAAAGAAAAAAAAGAAAAAGAAAAAACCATCTGCCGGAACAGAAGGTGGACGTCCACCGCATCTGGCAGCTTCCGGAGAATCAAAATCTGTCGCGCCGCAACGGCCGCAACAGCCTGCAAGGCCGCAGGGACAACAGGAAGCCAGGCCGCCAAGACCACAGCAACAAGGTGGAGGAAATTCACAGCGCAACCAACTGCCGCGGCAACAAGGGCAACAACCCAGGCCTCAAACCCAGGGACAGCAGGCGAAACCGCAACAGCAAGGCGGACAGCAACCGAGACCGGAACGACAACAGCAAAACCGTCAGCGACAGCAACGACCTCCGCAAAATCCACCGTCCGAAAATCCGTCCACCGGACAAACAGGCACTCCGGCTCAACCCGGTTCTGCACGCGGTCCGCGTCAACGACCCGGACAAAGCCAGGGCGGAACAGAAACTCCACCCAAGCCACAGGAATAAATACAATGCTTCACTCTACTCTAACTTCATTCAGCATCCGGAAGTTGTACATCAACACGTACAATTCCATCCCGGTGTATGCCTTGGTCTTTCTTGTCGCAATGCTGAGTTCCTGTGACAGCAAAGTTGTTTTCGAAAAAAATGTCTCCCTTCCTGAAAACCGATGGGAGGAATCAAATATAGTTCACCTTGAAACAACGATAGAAGATACTGCGGCAGCACACAATTTGTATATCAATGTGAGAAATGCCGGCGGGTACCAGTTTCGCAACCTCTTTGTATTTTTCACCACGACAACACCCAAAGGGGAAATGGAACGCGATACCGTTGAGCTGATTCTTGCAGACGAACGGGGAAAATGGCTTGGAGACGGCCTTGGTGATATCTGGGACAACCGGATACTTTTTAAAAGAAATTTCAGATTCCCGCAAGCAGGAATTTACAAATTTGATTTACAGCAAGCCATGCGGGTGCCAATTCTTCCTCAGATAATGGATGCAGGGATTCGGATTGAACGGGCAGATTAATGTTTTCGGGTTTTGCATTCGGGGTTCATGCACATTTAATTTCGTTCCCCGCTCCCACTCTCTCGTCCCCTGTCCCTCGTCCCTCGCCCCTTCTTTCCATACCATCCGAACACGATGAAACCCGCCAAAGCAAGAATCAGCAGAAAAATATAAAAATCCGAACGATGTGATTCTGAGATAAGCTTTTTGTTTTCAGCTTTGAGAACTTCCACTTGTTTACCAAGCGTGTCTGAAAGCTGCTGAAGACTGCTCAATCTTTCCTCCGTTGTATTTGCGCTATAGGTAAGATTCAGTTTTTCGAAATTTTTATACTCCAGCATGCGGTTCAGTGCACTGATAATGCGATTGTCGGCGTCGATGATTTCCTGGAGCCTTGCCTGCGTTTCACGTAAATCCGATTTTGTACGCTGACCAAAAATTCCGCTGCGCTCACGCATGGATTCTGAATACCGGTCGAAGAGTACTTTCCGTTCGCCCAGTAAGTTCATCAGGTCGGTACGGGCTTTGACTGCAGGCGAAAGTGTTTGTGAAGACAGGCTCCCGGAAAGTAAAATGAACAGAAAGAAAGGGAAGAATCGCATCGGATAAAGGTACCGGATTAGAACGCCAAATTTCCCGGAATATTCGGCAGGAATTCCACATGAAAGTATTTTTTTTTCGGATTCCGGATTTCTCCTCCGGCACCTTCATTATGAGACAAATAGGAGTTTGGTAAGATCCACGTGTCCCAATTTCAAATCCCTTTAGCCCTGTTTTTTCCATTCTGAAAATCCTACCTTCGCACACTCATGAATCAGACTATGAAAAAAATTCTCTTCGTACTCAGCGGCGCACTCCTCCTGATTGCAGGCAGTGGTACCATCACCCGGGCGCAGACTACCCAGCCCAAACCAAAGCGTCCATTACCGGCAAATGCAACGCCGACGAAAAACTCAGATGTAAAATCCGAACGTCTGCTGGAACCTCCGCAGCTGTCTGCGAAGACTGAAAAAACGGAAAAAACGGAAGCGCTCAGTAAAATTCTTCCTTACACCATTCATCAGAAAAAACTACCTAACGGACTCAATGTTGTGACAGTTCCTTATGACAGCAAAGGTGTTGCTGCGTTTTACATAGTCGTGCGTGTAGGTTCACGAAATGAAATCGAACCCGGGAAAACCGGATTCGCGCATTTCTTCGAACACATGATGTTTCGCGGAACAAATAAATATCCAAAGGACAAATACAGCGAAGTGCTCAAATCTACAGGTGCTTCGGCGAATGCGAACACCAGCCTGGACCGCACTTTGTACCACATGACAGGATCTTCGGATAAGCTAGAAACGATGTTCGAGCTCGAAAGCGACCGGTTCATGAACCTCGATTATTCACTTCAGGATTTCAAAACGGAAGCAGGCGCAGTGAAGGGAGAATACACCAAGAATTCTTCCAACCCCTACACCAAATTGAACGAGATGGTTCAGAATACCGCATTTACCACGCACACCTACAAACACACCACGATGGGTTTCTGGGACGATATTGTTGATATGCCGAATCAATATGAATATTCGCGCACATTCTTCAACCGTTTTTACCGCCCGGAATACTGCACCATCATAGTTGTGGGTGATGTGAAACCGGAACAAGTGGACAATCTTGCATCGACCTATTTTGGATCCTGGAAAAAAGGAAGTTTTAATTCTGCAATACCGACAGAGCCGGTTCAAACCACTACACGTCACACCCATCTTCAGAAAGCAGGCTTCCCTCCTTACCTCAGCATGAATTACAAAGGCCCCGCACACAATGATGCCCTCATCGATCTGCCGGCACTGGATGTTCTTTTCTCCGTCTATTTTTCCGAGAACTCCGACATCTATGAAAAACTGGTGATCAAAGATCAAAAAGCGCGCTCCGTTGAAGGCGGTGTTTACAATACACGTGATCCGTTTCTGATCTCTATTGAATCTTCACTTGTGGACACAAGTGGCTTCCCGGTGGTGAAAGCTGAAATCCTCAAAACCCTGGCAGCGGCCGCTACCCAACCGGTTGATGCTGTCCGGTTGAACGAAGCCAAAATGAATCTCAAGAATAGTTTCCGGATGCGGATTGATAATCCTACAGCTATTGCTGAATCCCTGAGTTCATTCACCTGGCTTACCGGCGAACCGGAATCGCTCAACAATTATTACAGGATGTATGATAAGGTAACTGCACAGGACCTGATGAATGTGGCAAAGAAATATTTCCGCGCCGACCGGCTCACGATCGGGACGATCTCTCCGAACAGCAAGGAAAACCTGAAATAGTTCCATTCACAAATCACCACACCATTAACCCTCACACCCAAATGAAAATATCCACATTTATACGCTCGGGATTTCTTTTCCTGCTGTCGCTTCAGGGGCTTCATTCCCATGCACAGGAAATTGTCGAACTCAAACAGCCGAATGCCGGTAAAGTTGTCATCAAATACATGTTTCGCAATGGATCAATTGCAGATCCTGCGGGGAAAGAAGGCATTACTTACCTTACCGCAAACCTGATGGTGAACGGTGGTACCGAGAAACACTCATCCACAGAGATACAAAAAATGATTTATCCCTGGGCTGCACGGATGAGTTGTTTCACGGACAAAGAAGTCAGCACTTTCACATTTGAAGTTCCTTCCGAATACCTTGAAAAATACTACAGCTTGATCAAGGAAATGATCCTGCATCCTGCATTTGGCGATTCCGATTTTGAACGGATGAAATCAAATCAGAAAAACTATGTCGATGAAGTAATCCGTCAGTCATCAGATGAAGAATACGGGAAAAAAGTTCTGGAATATGTTTTGTTCAAAGGAACTCCCTACCAGCACCTGACACAGGGAACGTCTGCATCTCTCCTGAATTTACAACGCGAAGAGGTGATGGCTCATTTTCACAAGGCGTTTACAAGAAGTAACCTGATTGTCGGAATCGCCGGCCAGTACCCTGAAAGTTTTCCGGAAATGATGCTTGCTGACCTTAAAACACTTCCGGAAGGTCCGGCACCATTGCCGGAATTGGTTCTGCCCGAAATACCGCAGGGTATTACTGTGGATATTGTTTCCAAGGACGGAGCTATCGGCACTGCGATCTCTGCCGGATTTCCCCTGAACGTCACACGCCAGTCGACAGAATTCTCTGCCCTGATGGTTGCGAACTCCTGGCTCGGCGAGCACCGCAAATCGTATTCCCGTTTGTACCAGAAGATCCGAGAACAGCGCTCGATGAATTACGGTGATTATACCTACATCGAATGGTATGAGAACGGAGGCGGAAACATGTTGCCTGTGCCGGGCACTCCCCGTCATCTCAATTATTTCAGCATCTGGTTACGTCCTGTGCAAACAGCGAAAAGCCTGAAGTCGCAATACAAGGGACTGGATTCTTTGACCGAAGGACATGCCCGTTTTGCTTTGCGCATGGCATTGCGAGAATATTATCTTCTGGTGAACACGGGAATGACCCAGGAGCAATTTGAAGAAACACGGAATTTTCTTTTAAGCTATACAAAATTGTATATCGAAACGACATCGAAGAACCTTGGATTCCTGATGGATTCCAGATTTTATGATAGAAAAAACTGGATAACAGAATTGAATAAGGAATTGCAGCACCTCAAAGTTGAAGATGTAAATACTGCCATGAAAAACAATTTCCTTTTGGAGAAAATGAACATCGTGATCATTACCGACAAGAGTGAAGTGGAAGGATTAAAAAAAGGCTTTGAATCCGGCTCTAATTCGCCGATGGTTTATTCACCGGCATTGCAGGGAAGCCTTCCGGAGGCCATCTTTATTGACGACCGGGAAGTTGAACAATTTCCAATTAAAGTTCAGGAAGTAAGAGTGATTGATTCCGAGCACACATTTGGTAAAAAATGATCTGAAAAATATTAACGAAGGGATGCTTGTCATCATTTCATTTCGTTGAAGTGCCTGAAATGTTTCGATTCAACTGATTTTTAAATACCGCGGATGGAATTTCTTCCATCCGCGTTTTTTTTTGACTTCAATAGTGCACATGTGAAGCAACCCGACAGACAATGATTTCTTCATTTTTTCGTTTCCCTCTTGTCAGGGTAGAGGTGTTGGAAAATTACCTTGCTGCCAGGGAAAAACACCTCTG
>DAORHY010000010.1:0-26899 GCA_035438225.1 Bacteroidia bacterium | reverse complement strand
AAAGCCGGACGTTCCTTCTACCTTCAAAAGCGCACCGGAAAAGACATCTGGATCCATCTCTATGATTTTCCGGTATTTGAATTCACAAAAAAAACCAGCACTCAGCAGTTTCTGAATTCTGGCGAATGGAAACGATGGGTAAAAAAATACCCGGTATTGATTGAAAAAATCAGTCCGGAAAAAAAACACCTGCTCAGCCACCAGACAATATTTGCCAGGTTCCTGGAACTACGACCGAAGCATCCGAAAACATTCAAGCCATTCAAAGACTGGAAAAAAGTGAGTCCGTCGACACTGAAAAAATATGCTGTTCCACGTCTTGCCGACAGGTATCTGAAAGAACAGAAACTGGTGTGAACAGCCTGAAAATTCTGCCCATCATTTCCTTACTGTGTACTGCTATTGAAACCGGGTTGAAAATAACCCATCGGGTAATTCTTAGATTTTTGTATCTTTATAGGATGGCATAAAAACCTGATTCATGATGAATACACATGAAATAAGGGCAAAAAAGAAACCTGCTTTTACAGTTTTTATGCAGGCGCTGATCGGAATATCTTTGTCGGATACAATCATCAATACTGAATTTTAAACACGCGTTTATGCTTCATCAGATGAAACCGGATCAGACCATGGTAAACCAATCATAATAAATTAAAATCTCTAACTTAAAAACCAAAAATCCCATGAGCGGAGTAAACAAAGTAATTCTAATCGGAAATGTAGGTAAAGACCCCGAAGTAAGGTATCTTGAAGGCGGCGTTGCTGTTGCAAGGTTCCCATTGGCTACGAGTGAAACCTATAAGAATAAAGAAGGCCAGAAAGTGGAAACCACAGAATGGCACAATATTGTCCTGTGGCGTGGCCTTGCAGAAATTGCAGAAAAATGGGTCCGGAAAGGCAATAAAATTTTCATTGAAGGGAAAATTCGGACACGCAGTTATGGTGAGGAAAACAACAAGAAGTGGTTCACTGAAATCATCGCCGACAATATGACCATGCTTGGCGGAGGTCAGGGAAGCCGCGACACTGATGGAAAAACTGGAGAACCTCCAGTTGTAGCTGACACTCCGATTCCCACCGCAGTGCCTTCCGACGATCTGCCATTCTGATCTGTTTCAGGGTATTTCCAGGCGTAAAGTTTTTTGTAGCTTTACGCCTGGTTTTATTTAACTCTAAATTAATTTCATAGACAAGTGGACCCTGGTTGTAGCCCGTTGCTGATACTTTTGCAGGATTCGCCTTCCTATCTAAATGCTGCTTTTACATTTTCAATTGGATTCATCATTGAATCTGTAGTGCTTATCACCCTGCTCGTGCTTTCCGGCTTTTTCTCCGGAGCAGAGACTGCCTTCTTTGCAATTAATCCTGCCCAGCTTTTTTCGCTGAAAGAATCCACCAGCAGCTCCTCCCGTGTTGTATACCGGCTGCTCGAAAAACCAAAACGACTGCTGGCAACCCTATTGATTACTGTCAACTTCATCAATATCGCAATTGTAGTGATTTCATCCCTGATGATTTCACAAATTTTCAATTTTGCCCATCACCCGACTGTCGGATTCCTGATCCAGGTAGTTGCAGTCACCTTTGTGATTGTACTTTTTTGCGAAGTCATGCCTAAAGTTTATGCCACACAAAATGCACTGTCATTTTCAAAATGGAGTTCCATCCCTGTTTTTGTGATTGATAAATTGCTTCGGCCTTTCAGCAGCCTGTTGGTATTCTCTACCTCACTGGTCGAGAAACGCATGGCCCATAAAGGTTATGATGTTTCAATGGATGAGCTTACACATGCAATTGATGTGACCACTGACAAAAATACTCCGGATGATGAAAAGAAAATCCTCAAAGGGATTGCGCGGTTCGGAAATATTGATGTACGGCAAATTATGAAATCCAGGATGGATGTTGTTGCCTTTGACAAGGACCTCACCTTCCCTGAATTGTTTCCGGTCATCGTTGAAAATAAATATTCCCGGGTCCCGGTATTCGATGGTTCCTTTGACACAGTCATCGGCGTGCTGTACATCAAAGACCTTCTCCCTTACCTGGATAAACAGGAAGACGCTTCTTTCGACTGGTTAAAAATTGTCCGCCCGGCATATTTTGTTCCTGAAAGCAAAAAGATCAATGACCTTCTTCAGGAATTTCAGGAAAGAAAAATCCACCTGGCTATTGTTGTAGATGAATACGGTGGCACTTCTGGTATCGCTACAATGGAAGACGTCCTTGAGGAGATTGTCGGGGAAATAAATGATGAATTTGATGACGATGAAGTTTTTTATTCCAAGCTTGACGATTACAACTACATTTTTGAAGGTAAAACTCTGTTGAATGATTTATGCCGTGTCACTGAAATCGACCGTGAAATTTTTTCCACAGGCGATACTGATGTAGAGACACTGGCAGGATTTATCCTTGAAAAAAAAGGCAGCATTCCATTTCGAAACGAAGTCTTCTCACATGAAGGAATTCAGTTTACAATTGAATCCGCCGACCGCAAACGCATCAAAAGAGTGAAAATTACATTACCTGTCATCAAAGAAAACCCAAATCAGGAAAGCAGTTATTTTGGCATGTCTGTTTTAATTCCCTTAGTGTTGATGCTGGGTCTTAATTCCTGCGACCAGGATTACATGCCCAAACCCCGTGGATATTTTCGTATCGCTCTTCCTGAAAAATCATACAAAGAATACAATCCTGTTTCCTGCCCGTTTCAATTTGAAATTCCCGTTTATTCGGAAATCGTGAAGGACCCTTCACCTTCCGCTGAACCCTGCTGGATGAATATTGAGTTCCCCCGGTTCAGGGGAACTGTTTACCTCAGCTACAAACCCGTACATGGCGATCTTGAAAAATTTGTCGAAGACAGCAGGGCACTTTCATTCAAACACATCCCCAAGGCATCCGGTATAGAAGAGGAGGCTGTTGCGGATCCCGAACGCCGGATTTTCGGAACCATTTATCGTGTGAAAGGCAATGCTGCATCTTCTGTTCAATTTTACCTTACCGACAGCACCCGGCATTTTCTTCGCGGCTCCCTGTATTTTTATGCTGTACCCAACCCGGATTCCCTGGCTCCGGTAAATGATTTTTTAAGTTCAGACATAGCACACCTCGTGGAGAGCTTCCGCTGGAAATAATTCAGGGGATGGATGATTCCCAATAAATTCTGACCGTGCACACGCTGAGTTTATTCGTTAATTTTTTTAGAATAAACGTTGGCCTGTCAGGAAACTCAGGTATCGGGATGGCGTGACGTACGTCTTTGTTCCTTACTTTAGCCGTCAAATTAAAGGCTACTATGCGGTCCATCCTCTTCAGAACATTGCTGTTCATTTTATTTCTTCCTTCCGGACTCAAAGCACAGGAATCCGGAGGTCCTGTAAAAACAAAAAAAGAAAAAGGATCGTTCTATTTTGCATGGGGGTACAACAAAGACTGGTTTTCACCCAGCGATCTGCATTTCGAAAGTAAGGGAAAGGATAATTATTCGTTTACCATTCACGATGTGAAAGCGAATGACCTTCCAAAGCTTGATCACATTTTTGATACGGACCTGTCAATTCCTCAATACATCTATCGATTCGGATATTATTTCAGGAATAATAAACGCTTTGGAATTGAACTCTCTTTTGACCACGCCAAGTATATCATGAAGCAAAACCAGGTTGCTCATGTGGAAGGAAATATTCGCGGGGCTTATGTTGACAAAGACACAATACTGAGTCCGGGATTCATCCGGTTCGAACATACGAATGGTGCAAATTTTCTGATGCTGAGTATGCTCAGGCGTCACCAGTTTCTTGCCAGCAAATCAGAGAAACACCGTCTTCAGGGTGTAATTAAACCGGGAATCGGAATTGTGATCCCGCAAAGCGATGTCAGCCTTTTTGGACACAGGCAGAACAATTATTATCATGTCGCCGGATATATCTTTGGAGTTGAAGGCAGCCTCCGCTACGAATACGGAAAACACCTTTTTGGTGAAACCGGTTTTAAGGGAACTTTTGCAAATTACACCAATGTACTCACTGTCGATGATGCCCGGGCCAACCATCATTTTTTCTGCCTGGAATGGCTCTTCTCAATTGGTTTCCAGGTTGGCATATAGTCCGGAAGGATAAAAAATCAAGTCCTGTTCTGTGTTGCATTATTGAATTGATACATCAGAAAAATTGTTGCGCTGAACAATAGAAACGCACCGATCTGATGGAGTGATGCCAGTGTAATTTCCGCACCGGAAAGAAGGGTAAAAATACCAAGCAGGAACTGAACCACAACGAACAGAAGGATAAAATTCAGTCCCCTGCGTTGTAAAACAGTAAGCGTTTTTTTTCGGAGAGAATTCCATAGAACCGCTACCAACCCAAGAATAATGATCGCAAATACCCGGTGCAGAAACTGGACCATGACCTGGTTGTTGATGAGGTTTTCCGCGACTGACGAACCACTCAGAATGCCTGATGGAATGAATTGTCCGTCCATCAGTGGCCAGGTATTGTAAATTTTTCCGGCATGCATTCCTGCTACAAATGCACCATACACGATCTGGATAAGAAGCAGGACAAATATCACTTTTAAAATCTTTCCTGAACCTTGCACATTTTTTTTTGCGGAGGGATACACCAATTCAAGTGCATACCAGAATGTAAATCCAAAGGTGATGAATGCAGCCATCAGATGAATGGCCAGGCGAATATGGCTCACACTTGTGCGCTCTGTTAAACCGCTTTTCACCATGAACCATCCCAGAAAACCCTGGAGTGCACCTAACGCAAAAAGGAAAAGTGATTTTCGGATGGTTGCTCTGTCCATTTGCCGTGTGAAGACAAACCACAGGAAAGGAATTAAAAAGACAATCCCAATCAAACGGCCAACAAGACGATGGAGGTATTCCCATAAAAAAATCGATTTAAAATCCGATAATTCAAAATGGGAATTTACTTTTTGGAACTGCGGGATCTGTTGATATTTTTCAAAAGCATCCTGCCATTCGGACTCATTCAAAGGCGGAATAGCACCCATGATAACATTCCACTCCGTTATCGACAGTCCCGATCCGGTAAGTCGGGTGATTCCGCCAATCACAACCATTGAGAATATCAGGAAACAGCCGGTAAAAAGCCAGATGGCAATTCTGCGTTTAGAATTATCAATCATGAATATGGGTAATGTAACAAACAAAAATCGGGATTGTTTCAGAAAAGCCAATGCCAGACACGGCTGCAGCCTGAACAGGTACCCGTTAACGTAGGAAGTGAATTATTTTCTTTTCATACTTTAATCCCGGATATTTTAGCGGCGACAGCAGGCGTTCACTAATCGTATTTTGGCTTCAGGAACCAACGGTCGTTCAGGGAAAAACCAAGCGTGAAACGAATGTACTTTTCCCGGATCAGATTGTTCTCGGTTGTTCCCCTGCTTCCTGCTTCTGCGGAGAATTGAACAGTTGTTCCGGCACGACGGATCGGAAAACCAAGGCCTACACTAACACCGGCCTCATTCAGCCGGGTTTGTTTCAGTTGTAAAAAGGTCTGAGAATAATGAAATCCCAGACGGTACTGCACGATTTTAAAGTATGATTTCAAGGCCCTGTCATTGGGTGCAAACTGAGCGCCGGCACCTACACGCCAGCTGTCAGACAGAGAATCTGATTGTCCAAATGCGGAGTATTTATTCCAGTTCTGCAGACTGAAATCTGCACCGATCAGCCATTGGTTTCCTTTTTTCGCAGCAAAACCCAGGCCGACAGAAAGCGGTAATTTTATCGTTCCTTTTTCTCCTTCTGTGTTGACAACCGTGTCCCGCACCAAGACCTGGTCTTTGGTTGAATAATCGAAATATTTAAAATTGTATGCAAGAGTTGAATTCCTGGCTCGCAAGGAAGCAGAAGGCGCAGCGGTGAATCCAAATGTTAATGCCCAGTCTCCTTTTTCTTTTCTGCCGGCAACTTTGGACCGGATTTCCTTAAATTCTTTAATTGCAGCATTTGCCGCAGCAATTTTATTTCCGATTTCAAAATCAGATGCACTGTCCTTAGCGGCATTTGACAATTTCTCATAGCGCTTTAAAGAATCTCTCGAAATAGCAATCTCCCTGTCAATCATCTTCAGGGAATCACTTGGAGAAATGCGAAGACTGTCGAGAGTATACTGCAATCCAAAATTAAAATGAAACCAGCCCACTGCTGTGGAATTACTAAGTTGTGTATTAAAGAAGGAAGGATCTTCAAATTCAACTGTCCTGTCCTGGTTTAAAACCCCGAAAAGATAGGACGCCGTCAGTCCAGCTGAAAAATTTTTAGCCAGAGATACTCCATTGCTGAAAAAGAATTGATTCAGTCCACCGGAACCTTTGTAGGTATGAATCTCCGTCGCATTCAAAACATTTGTTCTGGAATCGTTGATTGAATAGCCGACATTTGAATAGGGCAATAACCCAAAACCCAGCCCCCATTTTTTCGACTTTACCGGAAAACCAAAAGCGAAATAACTGAACGAAGTTGTATGATTCCTTTGTTTAAGGGTGTTTGTTTCAAGTTCGTTCAAGCTCAGGTTGACGCCTACTTCATAAGTGGTCAGGCTGATGGCTGAGTAGGATGCCGGGTTTCCAATATTCAGGTTGAACGGATGCTGAAGACCGTAGGATATCCCACCCATTCCTGTATTTTTTGCAAATCCATTGAACTGGAGATCGCCGATACCAAAACGGGAGTATGGAGAACTGGAGGCATTTTGTGCCATTACAGACTGAGAATGAATCAGGTACAGACTGATAACCGCAAAAAAACCGAACCACCTATTCCTTCGAATCATGAAATTTTAAGATTTCTTTTAACCCGATGTTTACTAAATCAGGGGCGGCAAAGATGGGTAAATTTAGCTTCCTGACAAAACGCGGAGCATCTCCGCCTGTGATCACCAGTTTCAAACTTTTGTACCTCTTTTTATACATTTTTATAAAACCGGAAATTTCATTTTCAATTCCAACTTCAACGCCTGTCAGGATAGCATCCCGGGTATTTTTTCCGATAAAAGATCCGGGAGTCCCGGGCTTGATGAGCGGCAGTTTACCGGTGAATTCATGCAATGATTTGTAGCGCATCAGTAATCCCGGTGAAATGGAACCTCCCATGTATTCCTTTCGGGAGTTGATGAAATCATATTTTACGCATGTGCCGGCATCAATGACCAGAATATTTTTTCCGGGAAAGAGAGCCGCTGCGCCAATGACACCTGCAAGGCGATCCTTCCCGAGCGTGCGGGGAGTCTCGTACCTGTTTATCACCGGCAGGGCGGTTGAAGCATTCAGGGAAATGAATCGTGTTTGCTGCTTTAACAAAGACGTGATCCTGAGAGGAGTTGACACCACCGATGCAAGGATCGATCGTGCGGGCGCAAATTGATCCAGTAATTGTTTCAGTTCCGTGGAGCCAATCGCCTTGTATGTCCTGGCAAAAACAAGCTCATCCTGTTCAAAAAGAACAAGTTTCGTGGCAGAATTACCCATGTCGATGGTCAGGTACATTGCTTTGGTTTTTGCTTCTGCAAGGTAGATTTTTGGGATGAAATCCCTGTGCCTCCGCTCACAAACGGTGATTTAATAATTTATTTTGGAGGAGTGTTTTTTTTTCTACTTTTGCGCACGCTTGACAGCGCCTTTGCTGGTGATGTAGCTCAGTTGGTAGAGCAAAGGACTGAAAATCCTTGTGTCAGTGGTTCGATTCCACTCATCACCACCACCATCTAATTCGACACGGTTAACCCGTAAACATGAAAAACCCTGAACAACCCTATAAATTTGAACGGGTATTGCTGATTGACGACAACGACATTGATAATTTCATCAATGAACGGATGATCACCACAAACCAGTTTTCAAAGCAGGTTGTAGTTAAAAATTCAGCAGAATCTGCTTTGCAGTATCTGAAGGACAATTCTTCCAATCCGGCAGTTCTTCCGCAGGTGATTTTCCTTGACCTGAACATGCCGGTAATGGACGGTTTCGGCTTCCTTTTGGAATATGAAAAGCTCGATGACACCATCCGGAATTTCTGCAAAGTGATCGTGCTTTCTTCCTCTATCAGTCCGGAAGATATCAACAGAGCCAGCACCAACCCGCATGTTGTGAAGTACGTGAACAAACCGCTGAACGAAAAATATCTGGACGCCATCAATTTTTGATGCTTGTGTCAAATAGAAAAAAACCTGTCGGGATCCGGCAGGTTTTTTTTTTATTTTCTAAACGGCACGAATGAGTAAAATGCCGGACGATGGGATAATCCGGCATTGATTTAAATTATTCCCGGTGAACTATTCCTTGATCGGGTTTGCCATACGGCGGATGAGGGCTTCATCCAGTTTCACGTACCACAACATTCTTTTGTTGCCAACATTCGCCTGGCGGAAGTGCTCATAAATTTCAGTGAGCTTCTTCACTTTCTTCCTGAACTCTTCCGGTTTGATTGCCGTCTTCAGCATTTTTATGAATATGGATGCCGGTTCGTACAGTTTTTCATCTTCAGTGATTTGTCTCTTCACGCTTTGAAGCAACTGACTGCACAAGCCGTCTTCTCCCATAAAACAATATTGCAATGCCTGAAAAAGCTTATATTCAACATCCGTGAACTGGTATTTTTTCATACTCAGCTCATTTCGCAGACTGTTCATGATCCTTGCGGCGCCGGAATAATCTCCTTCGTAGAATTTAGAAACTGCAAGGAAACGGCGGAACGAAATGTAAGGATACGGTTCGTTTTGATCCACATCAAAGTTCGGTTCCAGCTCGGCATTCAGGTCATTCAAATCCGACAGGTTCCCGGACTCCATGAAGCGTTCAATTTTCGATTGGAGGAATTGAGTTACGTAAAAGCTGAAGATCGGTTTAAAGGATACTTCCGGAACATCATTGTTGATGATTTTGTAATAGTGATCCGCGCGGACAGCGTTTCCTGTTTTCTGGTAGTATTCAAAATACAGATAATCGACCATGAACCTGATACTTTGATAGAATGTATCCAGTTCAAATTTTTCAAAATTCTTTTTAATCTGCTGAAGTATGCCGTCTACTTCCAACTCAAGGGCTTTGAGATTTTCAGAACGGGATGTGAAAAGACAGAGATAATAGATTCGTACTATATTGTACAGTATGAACAACCGGTGTCCGTGATACAGCTCAGAAATATTGGTCAGTTCGCGTAAATTTGCCTGCACAGCTTCCAGGTCGCGTTCATCGCGTGTGAGTTGGTAATTCCCAGCACGTTTAACGAAATCATAAAAAAGATCTTCTGCTTTCACAACCGCAAGTGAATAAGCGACGTGACGGTTGTATTCTTTTTCGTAATAATCAAAATCGCCATTGTACATACTGAGGCGTGCCAGTACTTTATACACGACGATCAATTCATTGGAAAGATCGTATTCAATCAGTTGTTTTTCCAGGTTTTTCAATGCACGGATAGCGACTTCGCGATCGTTGCTGAACAACATGGCAGGAACCATTGCTACCTTATCTTTTAAAGCGCTGATCGGATTCTTAACATTCTTTGAAAGATACTGAGCAATCCTTTCATTGAGCCGGGACTTCAATGTATAGTAAGTGCTCGGATTGACACCAAGCAAATCCATCATCTGTCCTTCGTCGTAATTCTCTTTGCGCGCAGCTTCAAGAACCAGATAAGGTTTGTTGTTTTTTCTACCGGCAACGGCTGAAAGCAGTTCCTGGTATTCTCCTTCGTTTAGCTTTTTAATGGTCTTGTTAAGTGTATCCATGAGGATCTCGTAAGGTTGTTAGGAATGATTTTCTGAGGAGTATAACGAGGATTCATTTTTTTTAGATACAGTCCTTTGAAATTTTCGTGAAAAGAGTCTGAGCAGATATTTCAGTTGTAAAAAGTGCCAATAAACTTCAAAATATCCATTTTTAAGAAAATATCCCATTTTCTCCATTCCATCCCTTTGAATTTTTAACACAAAAAGGAAAAAATCTTACAGATGTAAGAAGCAAAGATTATTGCCTTAACCGCAGGAGGGCCTTACAGTATATATTGTTCAAAAGCATAAAACCCTTTCAAAATGAAAACTTCTATCTCAAGAACAGTTAGTGGAATACAGACTACCGATGCGATGCGCTCCATCAAGGAGAAAGCAGGATCCAACCGCTTCTTTGTATATGCGTTGGAACTGGTCCTCCTTTATGTATTAGTGTTCGCAGCGGTAAGTGCATTTGCCCAGGAACCTGCAAAAGCGGGTAAAGAAGCCGGCAAACTGGAATTTGTAAAAGAGACCATGGTCTTCAATTCCGGTAAGGTGTATATCAATTGGGTCGCAAAATCAAATTCTGATGATTGCATTAATGTGATCGAAAGATCTGTTGACGGTACCGAATATGAGCCGGTAGGCTTGAAAGAAGGTATTGGTTCCCCGCTTGAGTTATTGTACAGCTGGGTTGATTCAAAACCGGTTAGTGGTAGCGTTCAGTACCGCATCAAGCAGATCAACAATGAAGGTAATCTTGTCGCACAAGCCGACCCTAAAACAGTGGTTTCTCCCGAAAGTAGCCCGCTCTTTATGGATAAAAGTAACCGGATGGTTCAGGTAAAATAAACCTGAACCTCCGGTCTCCGCATTACGGGACGGGGACCTTAAACGGGACAAGGATTAATTTTTTTCAATTATGGGAACCAATACGCGAAGAAAACGAATAAAAGTACCAATCCTGACAGGGATGCTAGCGCTTCTTTTGTCAGGAATCGGCCTGTCTGCATACGCTCTGCCAAATGCGTCATTTACTGCAGATCAGACCAATGGTTGTACTCCACTCAGTGTGCAGTTCACGAGTACATCCACCGGTGCTGTTTCTTTCTATTGGGACCTGGGGAACGGGAATACCTCGGTACTTGCCAATCCCAGCAATCTTTATACTTCTCCGGGCTCTTATACAATTACATTAATTGCGTTTGATGCGTCCGGCAATACGGATACCGTTTCTTATCCAAATTACATTACGGTCACAGGAAAACCGAATGCGTCCTTTTCCAGCCCGCAATTGTCTTCCTGCCTTGACAATAATTCGTATTCATTCGTCAATGCATCGACGGGGGCTGTCACCTATCTCTGGGACTTTGGTGACGGAACTACCTCTACTCAAACCAATCCGACGCATTCATACAATCAATCCGGTACGTTTACCGTAACACTCATTGCAACGAATGCATTCGGTTGTCAGGATGTAAAAATCCGGAATCAATACATTACTATTTTCCCGAAACCGGATGCATCAATTGTTGCAAATACAACTGCAAGTTGCAGTCCTTCCACATCTTTTCAGTTTAACAACACCAGCAGCAATTCCACTTCCTGGTACTGGACGTTTGGCGACGGAAACAGTTCTACCTCTCCAAATCCTGCTCATGTATATACCTCAGCAGGACAATACCAGGTCTCCCTTGTATTGACCAATTCCTTCGGCTGCCGGGACACCACCGACAGTCCGACACAAATCAATGTCGGTGTCTCCAACTGGGCAAATTTTTCTGTTGATGAAGACAGTGGATGTGCTCCGATCATTGTCAATTTCAGAAATTTAAATGCCAATACTCTTACTAATCTTTGGAATTTCGGCGATGGCACAACTTCCACAGACTTTTCGCCAACGCATACCTATACGAATGCAGGAATTTATACAGTGAGCCTCATCGTGAGCACAACTACAGGTTGTTCAGATACAGTAACAAAACAAAACCTGATCGTTGCCGGGGTAAAACCTACAGCAAGCTTCATCTATACCAATAGCGTAGGATGCGGACCCTTATCCGTTCAGTTTACAAATACGTCTCAGAATTTCGTTGGTTGCCAGTGGTTCTTCGGAGATGGTACAAATTCCATGTCTGTCAACCCGACACATACATATACAAATAGCGGCACTTTTGATGTGACACTGAAATGCTGGAGTGCAACCGGTTGTATTAAAAGTATCGTATACCGAAACATCATCAAAGTAACGTCAACGGAAGCATTGTTCACCGCTGCTCCGCGCATCGGCTGTCCACCACTGGATGTTGCTTTCTCTGCATTTTCACCCGGCACCGGACTTACCTACCATTGGGATTTTGGCGACGGCAGCACATCTACCCAACAAAATCCTTCCCATACATACAACACATCCGGAAATTTTGACGTCACATTGATTGTGACAGACTCGCTCGGATGTTCAGATACGTTACGGAAAGTTTCATATATACGTACCGTTAACCCTGCCGCGAACTATATACCACCACCAACATCGGTCGGATGTGCGCCGTTGACAACTCAATTTACCGACGCGACTGCCGGGGCAATCAGCTGGTTATGGAATTTTGGTGATGGCACGACTTCCACATCTCAAAATCCTGTTCACACGTATTCGATTCCGGGTTTTTACACGGTATCGCTGACAACAACATCAGCCGGCGGAGGATGTGTGCAGACCATTAATACCTTCGGCACTTTCGATGTTCGCGGGGGGTATGCAGGTTTCCTGCATACTGAAACACTCTGTCCGCCGTACGAAGCAACTTTTACCGACACTTCATTAAATGCAATTTCCTGGTTTTGGGATTTTGGTGACGGCACTACATCAACGGACCAGAATCCGTCACATACATTTGCTACTCCCGGATATCATAGCGTTTCTCTTTCGATCACTACGGCAGATGGTTGTACCTATTCAACCATGCAAAGCAACAGTGTTTACTTTGCACCGTTCGGCGCACATTTCTACGGTGTTCCGCAAGGCACGACCTTTCCAATGCCTGTTGAGTTCCATGCAAATTCAGTGGGCGCAACATACTGGTTGTGGGACTTCGGGGACAGCACCACTTCCACGCTCGAAAACCCGCTTCATATTTATCAGCAAAACGGAAATTATAATGTCACACTGACGATCTCGAATGGGTTGTGTACTTTATATTATGATCCACCGCCATTCAATTTCGGGACGCCAGACACCACTCCTGTACCTACAGGCAATCCGGGTATACCGGAAATTCAGCAGGGATGTGCGCCTTTGACCGTGAATTTTACAAATGTGGTTCCGCGTTCTGTGGTCTGGCATTGGGATTTTGGTGACGGAGACACCTCCGCATTGCAGTTCCCAAATCACACCTATGAAAATGCGGGTATCTACACGGTTACTTTAACGACAACAGATACACTTGGCATCGTCCAGGTATTGCAGATGGACAGCATTGTCAGGGTCGCCGGTCCACGGGCAGGATTTATTGTCACGCAGACAGCCAGCTGCAGTACAACGGAAGTAGCCTTTATAGACACTTCGCAGAATGCCATCTACTGGGAATGGGAATTCGGTGACGGAGATACGTCAACCGTTTCCAGCCCCACTCACATCTACAATAGTGGCATGCCCAATTATATCATCACGCAAACTGTGCGGGATACCATGGGTTGCAGCAGCGCAATTTCCACAAGTATCTATTCAAATTTCATCAGCCCATTGCTGGCGAGTGAAACTGAAATTTGTGGTTCGGATACTGTAGACTTTTATACCAGCCTTCAAAACTTCGCTTCTTACCTGTGGGATTTCGGAGATGGAAATACGTCTGCTCAGGTTTCTCCAAAACATGTTTATGCCCAGGAAGGAATTTACACTGCCACATTGACTGTAACCGACCAAGCCGGTTGTTCTCAGACATTCCAGGTGAATCCTCCCATTACAGTGAGCTTACCGGAAGCAAATTTTACGACCACTACAGGGCGCCAGGGCTGCAACACCATCAATATACAATTCGTCAATCAAAGTACAAATGCAGATTCGTATTTATGGGATTTCGGCGACGGTACAATTTCTTCACTCGAGAATCCGATTCACGCTTACCTGGATCCGGGACATTATGATGTTTCTCTCACCATTTTTCGGGGAAATTGTTCCAGTACACTCAATTACCCAGAGTACATCCGGGTAGACACTGCTTATGCTGCGTTGTCGGTTCATGAAACAAGCATTTGTATGCCATTTGATGTACAGTTCACTGATCTTAGCGCGAATGCAGTAAGTTGGGTTTGGAATTTCGGAACTGGTGATACTTCCTATGTTCAGAATCCTGTCTATACGTACACCGAATATACTGGCAATGCGATCTGGCTTGCCATCGTTGATTCAAACGGCTGCCGTGACACGGCATACAGTTCTCCTGTTTCGCCTCTGCTTGCGGAATTCGAGGCCTCTGTTGATACGGGTTGCATTCCAATGGCGGTCCATTTCAACAACACCTCAATAAATGCTATTCATTACTTCTGGGATTTTGGCGATGGTACAACATCTACGGATATTTCTCCGGATCATGTGTACACTCAGGCGGGAGATTATGACGTCAGACTTGTTGTACAAACTGTTCCGTATTATGGAAGCTGCACGGATACCTTGTTGATGCAGGCTCTGATCCACGCACGTGAACCGATTGCCGGACTCTCAACACCTGACCGGTATGCCTGCGCACCTTCGCTGGTAAACTTCACCGACTTGTCTGTTGATGCAGATACTTATTTATGGGATTTCGGCGACAGTACAACTTCTACAAACAGCAATCCTTCGCACATTTATAACAACCCTGGATTGTATTCCGTTTCCCTGATTGTCAGCAGCAATGCCGGCTGCCAGGATACACTCGTGATGCCCGATTATATCCGTGTACTCGGGCCGGTCACAAATTTTAGTGCGGATCTCTTTGAAGGATGTGCTCCCTTCCAGGTAAATTTCACTGATCATAGCCGGGATGCAGTAGAATGGAACTGGAGTTTTGGAGATGGATATGCAGATTATGCCCAACATCCCGGACATATTTTCCAGGATACAGGAATTTTTACAGTCTCACTCGTCACAAAAGACACCGCAGGCTGCAGCTCTTACTATGAACACCCGCAGAAGATCATCGTCCATCCTTCACCGGAAGCACAGTACACCACGGGAAATATCAGTGGGTGCCAGCCATTTAGTGCTAATTTCGTGAATACTTCGACCGGGAATACATCTTCGTTCTGGAATTTCGGTGACGGAAACACATCGGGTGACAACAATCCGACACACCTGTTCCTTGAAGATGGAATCTTTCCGGTACAACTGATTGCTTCAAATGCCTTCGGCTGTACCGATACATTCGTCGCCTCCCAGCCATTTCATGTGCTCCCGTCTCCGGTGGCAGCATTCAGTGCCGGAGCAACACAAGGATGTGCCCCCTTCCAGGTGAACTTCCTGAATGCCACCACGAATGTAAACAACTCGACTTACCTTTGGGATTTTGGCGATGGGCAAACATCCACGCTGCAACATCCGACGATCACATTCCCGACACCCGGATTTTATACTGTCAGCTTAATTGTGACGAACATGAACGGGTGCAATGATTCCATTACATTCCCGGCCATGATCCATGTTCTGGATACGCTTCCACCACAAGAGACTAAAATTTACAGTGTATCGGTGACTTCAAACAGCACTGTGGAAATTATCTGGGAAAATAATCCGGCCATTGACCTTGCCTCCTATGTATTGTACAGACTGAACCAAAATACACAGTATTACGAATCCATTTACACGAAAACCAACATTCAAAATACCGGCTTCTCACTTGAAAATACGTTTGTCGATTCAGGTCTGAATACTTTGCGTAACAGTTATACTTACAAAGTACAGGCACTGGATATTTGCGGAAACACAATCCCTCTGGACCAGCTCACGGCACATACAACGATTAATGTTTCTTCCCAGCGCCAGGGACAGGACATTTATGTCAATTGGACTCCTTATTCCGGCTGCCCTGTGAGCAGTTACGAAATCTACCGTTGTGAACCGGGCGAAGTTCCTCAGTACCTCGCTACTGTTGCTCCCGACACCCTGTCCTATGTTGACACGACATTCGACTGCCCGCATCCGTATTCTTATAAAATCAAGGCAACCGATCTTTGCGGCACTTCCTACATTTCATACAGTGATACGTCGGTTACCGTTCCTCTGAACACCCTTGCCAACCAGGTAGTGGATGTCGTGCGTTCGACTGTTGTGGAGAATCAATTTGTACTTACCGAATGGAAGCAGCCGGTTGTACACCCTGAAAAAGTTGCCCAATTTGACATCTACCGATCCACGGACAATGTGAATTTCGGTTATGTTGCAACCGTACCATCCGTACAGACGGATTTCCCGGATTATAATGTAGATGTTCAAAACAACCATTACTACTACAAAATACTCGTTATCAATACCTGCGACATTACCGAAGATCTCAGTCCGATCACATCGACTGTACTTTTAAAAGGCGAAATGAATGAAGGCCGCCAGGTTCATCTGGAATGGTCCCCTTACAAAGGATGGGAGCCGGGAGTAGAATTCTATATCCTCGAAAAGCTTGATGAGAACGGACACTGGCAAATCCTGAGGCAGGTGGATGGTAGTCAGTTGCAATATGATTACCAGGAGTAAATGAAGGGCAATTCCGAATGCCTGTTTCGGTTTATGTGCACCGGGATATTCCTGAAGGACGAAGGATGACCGTTAAAATAGTATCCAAAATCGCAATACAAAGTTTTGCATAAAAAGATCAGGCATTAAAAATATTTTTTGAAATACTGCCTTCAGGTAATCGCCTTCAACACAGATTTCCAAAAAAATGTGTGGGCGCTGTGATTGGTTTGGTGACGTGCCTGATTCCATTTCATACACTGAAACAAGTGCGGCAGTACAGCAAACGAAAGAGGAATTCAGATTGCCCCCTAATCCGTCCCATATGACATTGATTGTACTCACCACGTACATCTACAGAACATTTTTTAAATACCGTCATTTCAAAGTCCTCAAAGCGACAATGAAGAAACTGTTCATTGCGGCAGACGGAACAAAAGTCATTTACCAGATCCAGGTGGAAACTAAAAAATCATCCGATGAAATGATTTTTGAAGAAGTTTGGATAGATGAAAATAAGTATAAAGTCAGGATGAGTGATGAACAAAGAAAGATTGTTTCATCGTTTGAGACGAAACAGATTGTGAATCTTGACATCAATGAACTTTCTCCGCAAAAGGAGGAAACGGAAAGGCCAAAAGAACTCCTGAAAAGCAAAATACTGGTCAGCTACAGTATTGGAAACAAAAGAAAATTTCTTTCAATACGGAAGTTTGATGAAAATGATGAATCCACATAAATTTCGGAATCAGGGAATGTGACAGATTCTTCCTACTTTAGGGCTGCAAATGCGGCCCTTTTTTATTCTGTCAATACTTGCTTTCTATGTCCTGTTTCAGTTTTGCTGGTGGGCCTACCTCCTCATTGACCTGAACAATGAAGTGTATGAGCACCGTATAGAAAACGTTCAACTGAAAGCTCAGACACCTGTGGAAGCCGAGGAGGGAATCCGTGAGCTCGAAAAAAAGAACACGCAAAGGCATTGGATGGTTGTTGGCGAAGGAAGTGTTTTCCTGGCTTTGCTTGTCTGGGGTAGCATACTTACTGCCCGTTCCATCCGAAAGGAAATGGCTCTTGCCCGTCAGCAGAAAAATTTTTTATTATCCATCACCCACGAATTTAAGTCGCCACTGGCTTCCATCAAATTATATCTGCAGACAATACTCCGCCACGATCTCGACAAAGCAAAAGAGAAATCGTTCATCAACAGTGCCATCAATGACACTGAACGGTTGAATAATCTCGTTGAAAATGCCCTTCTGGCCAACCTCATTGACCACAAAGGATATTCTTTCTCAATGGAAGAAGTGAATTTATCAGCCCTGATGAGATTGCACATCCAGAAACTTCTCGGGGTTCCGGAGCCGCATAAAATTGAAACACATATCGAGGAGGGATTGTACATCAATGGCGATAAAAATGCCCTTATCCTTTTAATCTCAAACCTGATCGAAAACGCCTGGAAATACTCACCGAAAGATGCCCCACTCGGTGTAGAACTGAAAAAGCAGGACCGAAAGGTGGTTCTCTGTATCCACGACCAGGGGTCAGGAATCCCGGACTCGGAAAAGGATAAAATCTTTAAAAAATTCTATCGCCTTGGCAATGAAGAAACCCGGAAAACCAAAGGTACGGGACTGGGCCTTTTTATCGTGAAATACATTGTCACCGGACACAAAGGTGAGATTTTCGTCTATAATAACACTCCTACAGGAACCATCTTTTGTGTTCATTTTCCGGGCATTTCCAGGGCGGATTGAATTGCCCGTTATTCTGAGGTAAATCATTCAAACCATACGTCTTCTTCCGACTTGAATTTCGTAAATTTGCACTCGTGAAAAGGCATGTGAAATCTCTGTGATCTCCTGCCAATATTCCCTCATTGTTTTTTTCCTTCGTGATTATGAAAAAAAAGGTGGTGCTGATTATTATGGACGGTTGGGGAAAAGGTCCTCATTCCGATGCCAATGCAATCTATAAAGCTCAAACTCCGTTTGTAGATTCATTATTTGCAACTGCGCCAAATTCGGAGCTGCTTACCTCCGGAGAAAATGTCGGATTACCCGAAGGGCAAATGGGAAATTCAGAAGTCGGACACCTCAACATCGGAGCCGGACGAGTCGTTTACCAGGATCTTGTCAGGATCAATCTGGCAATCAAAGACGGTTCCCTGAAATCACATCCTGTACTACGGGATATGCTTCAGTATGTGAAGCAGAACAATAAAAAACTTCATTTCATCGGTTTGGTTTCTGACGGTGGGGTTCATTCGCACATCAACCACCTGAAAGCACTGTGTGATACTGCAAAAGACAACGGTGTCAAGGAAGCATTCATTCATGCATTTATGGATGGCAGGGACACAGATCCTAAAAGTGGCATTGGTTTCCTGCAAGAGTTGCAGCAACACCATTCCGGTTCGGTTGGAAAAATTGCCTCTGTCATTGGCAGATATTATGCAATGGACCGGGATAAACGATGGGAACGTATTCAGCAGGCTTATGATTTGCTGGTGCATGGAAAAGGCCGTGCTTGTGTTGATGTAATTCAGGCAATGCAGGAGTCATACTCTGCCGGAATTACCGATGAATTTATCAAACCAATTGTTGCGGTTGACGAAAACAAAATACCGCTGGCAATAATTGAACCTGGCGATGCTGTTCTTTGTTTTAATTTCCGCACAGACCGCTGCAGGGAAATAACACAGGTATTGACCCAAAAAGATTTCCACGAACAGAACATGCACAAGATGGAACTGTATTATGTGACCATGACCAATTATGATGACACCTATCAAAAAGTAAAAGTCATTTACGATAAGGACAATCTTGTGAACACATTGGGTGAGGTGCTGGCGAAAGCCGGTAAATCACAGATACGTATTGCTGAAACTGAAAAATACCCGCATGTCACATTTTTCTTTTCGGGTGGAAGAGAAGACCCTTTCCCAGGGGAAAACAGGATCATGATTCCTTCTCCAAAAGTTGCAACCTATGATCTGCAGCCTGAAATGAGTGCCGGTGTGGTCACAGATGCAATCTGCGCAGAACTTGAAAAAGGGGAAACAGATTTTGTCTGTCTGAATTTCGCAAATTCCGACATGGTAGGACATACCGGAGTCTTTAAGGCAGTTGTGAAAGCAGTTGAAACGGTGGATGCATGTGTGAAACGTGTTGTAGAAACCGGCAAGAAAAGTGGTTATTCATTTCTCATCACCGCGGATCATGGCAATGCGGATTTCATGATCAACGATGACGGGTCTCCGAACACCGCACACACGACGAACCCTGTTCCTTTGTTTCTGGTGGATACTGATTATCCCCGGATCAAGAATGGCCGCCTTGCCGACCTTGCCCCTACCATTTTAACACTGATGGGACTTGACATTCCAAAAGAGATGACCGGGAAAGTCCTCCTTGAAGCCCTGAACGAATCATCCACATAAAAATTGAAAATACTTTATCTGAACTGGTTACGGCTGACAGGGATCGCGCTATACCCATTCATCCTGATCAACACGCGCTTCCGTCATGACGGAACAGTCTTGAATCATGAGCGTATTCATATCCGTCAGCAAATCGAATGCGGGATACTCTTCTTTTATATTTTTTATGTACTCAATTATCTATACAATTTAATCCGGTACCGGAATCACAATAAAGCGTATCGGAACATACTGTTCGAAAGAGAAGCTTACCGGTTTGAAAACGATTCTTCCTACCTGCAAAAAAGAAGGGCATACAGTTTCTTCCGTCAGGGCTAAAGAAAATTTTTACGAATTCCGAACTCCGGTCATTTCAGTTACATTTGTCATTCTATCCTTCCATAGTATAATTTAAAAGCCATATGACTCACACAGATTACATCCACTCCAACGAAAAGCGGTTTCTCGATGAACTCTTTGAATTGCTGCGCATCCCATCTGTCAGCGCTGACAGCAAATATGCAACAGAGGTTGCACGCGCCGCAGAATATATTAAAAACAAATTACTGGCCGCAGGTGCTGATCACGTCGAGGTATGCCCTACAAAGGGCCATCCGATCGTTTACGGGGAGAAAATGATGAACCCGGAACTTCCTACGGTTATCGTCTACGGACACTATGATGTTCAGCCTGCTGATCCGGTAAACCTGTGGGAAACACCGCCATTTGAACCTGTCATCCGCGACGGTAAAATTTATGCCCGCGGCTCCTGTGATGACAAGGGCCAGGTTTATATGCATGTGAAAGCATTTGAACTCATGATGAAAACCAATACCCTTCCCTGCAACGTAAAGTTTATGATTGAAGGGGAAGAAGAAGTTGGTTCTGCCCACCTTGGAGAATGGATTAAAGAAAATAAAAGCCGCCTCCACGGAGATGTGATCCTGATTTCAGACACATCCATTCTTGCCAATGATATGCCTTCACTGGAAGTCGGGCTGCGCGGATTAAGTTATGTCGAAGTTGAAGTAACCGGACCCAACCGTGATTTGCATTCCGGTGTTTATGGCGGCGCTGTTGCCAATCCAATTACGGTGCTTTGTGAGATGATTGCTTCCTTGAAAGATAAAAATAACCACATCACAATTCCCGGATTTTATGACCAGGTGACGGAGCTGACAGCTGCAGAAAGACAAGAACTCAATAAAACTCCTTTTGATCTGAATGAATACAAAAAAGATCTTGGCATTGCGGATGTCCATGGAGAAACAGGTTACACCACCCTGGAACGAACGGGTGTCCGGCCAACACTGGAACTGAATGGAATCTGGGGCGGTTACACAGGGGAAGGTTCAAAAACGGTACTGCCTTCAAAAGCATTTGCAAAAATCAGCATGCGACTTGTGCCAAATCAAACGGCCGATCAAATCACGGAAATGTTCAGCAGGCATTTTAAAAGCATCGCACCGAAATCGGTTACTGTGGAAGTTCGTCCACACCATGGCGGGGAGCCTGTGGTTACACCTACTGATTCAGCTGCATTTAAAGCTGCCAGTATGGCGATGGAAACAACATTTGGAAAGAAGCCTATTCCCACACGTGGCGGTGGCAGTATTCCCATTGTTGCCCTTTTTGAAAAAGAACTCGGACTTAAATCAGTACTCATGGGGTTCGGACTTGACAGTGATTTGATTCACTCGCCAAATGAGCATTATGGTGTTTTTAATTTTCTGAAAGGAATAGAAACCATTCCACTCTTCTTCGCAAATTTTACAGAATTGAGTAAAAAATAATCTGATTCATTCCAAAAGAAAAGCTCCCGGCGGTTCGCACGGGAGCTTTTCTTTTTCAGCACTTGTCTCAATGCTTCTTGTTGATGAGATAGACTCCCCCCAGAATACCGGCAAGGCCCGCCACATGCAGGTAACCCAAAGATTCATGATCCGCGAGACCCCAGCCTGTCGCTACGATTGGAATGAGGTAGGTTACAGAAGAAGCCACCAGGGCACCGGACAGTTTAATCAGTTTATTAAACAGCACAGTCGAAAGCGCTGTACTGAGCAGTCCGAGGAGAACGACACACAACAAACTGAAACCTGCACCTTGCAGTGTTTGCGTGCGGTAGATAAAATCAGTGCTGAACAGAAATACGCCCATCGGAACTCCAACTATCAACAATGCGAAGCCGGTATTGTGGATAGAGCCGATGCTGCTCAAATGAGTACGGATTATATTTACACTCAAAGCATAACAGATAGTAGCTGCGACAATGTACCAGGCAAATAAAGGATTCACTTCAACGCCTCCGCCGGCCCTTCCAAAGATTAAGAGCACGGCTCCGATCAAGCCAATGAACAATCCGAGTATCCTGCTTCTTCCTGCTTTCATTCCGAAGAACAACATGCCCGCAATCAAGGTAAAAATCGGCGTCAACGAGTTGATCATGCCGGCAACGGAACTGCTGATATTGGTCTCGGCAAGCGGAAACAGGATTGCAGGAATGCCATTGCCGAGCATTCCGGTAGCAGCAAGGTATTTCCATTTCGAACGCTCAATTTTTTTAAAAGACTGAACGATGAATGGAAACAATGCAAGGGAAGAAATAAAAATCCGGAGCGCTCCAACCTGGAATGGTGTGTAAACCTCTATCCCCTTTTTAATCAGGATGAAAGAACTTCCCCAAATAATGGCGAGAATGGCAATTAATAGATACGCTTGCTTTTTGGGTGATTCAGTCATAACCGTTCAGCGGAATGCCGTATTCATCTTCTGCCTGTTTTCTTTTTTTTCTTTTCATGAAAAGCCCCCTTGTATTCAGGATCCTCTTTTCTTCTCTGCATATCAATTTCACGCAGTATGGCTTTCAATTCTTCTGCAGGTGTTTCAACAACCGGCACTGCTGCCGGTATAGGCAAAACCGGTATTTTTTGTCCGATTAATTTTTGTATTTTCTTCAGGTGGTATTCATCGTTGGGTGCACAAAATGTGATGGAGTCCCCAGTACGAAATGCCCTTCCGGTGCGGCCGATCCGGTGAATGTAATCTTCATAGACCAGCGGGACATCAAAATTGATCACATGGCTCACCTCTTCGATATCGATACCACGGGCGGCAACATCAGTTGTTACAAGGAAGCGGACTTCCTCATCCCGGAATGAACGTATGGAATTCACACGGGTATTCTGGTCCTTGTTGCCGTGGACGACGCGAACAAATTCCTCACCGTACATCCGGGTCAGGTAGCGGTATAAATTTGTGGCTGTGGTTTTTGTTTTGCAAAACACGATGACTTTGCGGTATGCAGGGTCTTCAATCAGAGATTCGAGGAGGTTGATTTTTGTCCGGAGGTTGGGAACGAAATAAACAACCTGTGAAACAGTTTTTGCAGTTTTGAACTGTGGAGCAATCCTTATTTCCGTCGGTGATTCCAGGAAATCCTGGGATATGAGTTTTATTTTTTCATTCCAGGTGGCAGTGAACAACAGGTTCTGGCGTTTGCGCGGAACAACTTCAAGGATACGGTCGATCTGCCTTTTAAATCCCATGTCCAACAAACGCTCGGCTTCATCCATCACAAATATTCTGACTTCTTTCAAATTGAGATGCCCGGGGAGATAGAGGTCCATTAATCTGCCGGGAGTGGCGACAAGAACATCGATTCCTTTTTCCAGCGCCTGCACCTGTGGTTTCATCCCCACTCCACCATAGACTGCCAGGAAGCGAATGTCGGTGTTCACTCCAAACATCCGTATATGTTCCACTACCTGCATTGCCAGCTCCCGTGTCGGAACCAGAATCAGTGCCCGGGGATCCGTGCCCTGGGCATACTTGATTTTCATGAGCAGTGGAAGAAGATAGGCGGCTGTTTTTCCAGTGCCGGTCTGGGCGATTCCAAGAACATCGCTGCCGCCCAGAATCAGTGGAATCGCTTTCCGCTGAATGGCTGTAGGATTTTTAAAACCGGCATCGGCAACCGCGGTAAGCAACTGCTTGTTTAATTTGAATTCAGAAAAAGAAGGAAGTTCTCCAGTCATTGTGGCATCAAAGCTACGTGGTAAAGGTTGTTCTTTTAGCAATGATTTTAAAAAATTATACAGGCATTCCTTTAAAAAAAAGAGCCCCGCAGTTGAATGCGGGGCTCCTGTGAATGAGTATTTGTTACCAGATTTTCGCCCGGATAGAATCAGGACGGAACAATCCGTCGCCTTCTTTAACACCAAAGGCTTTGTAAAACTGCTCGATATTACTCAGGGAACCATTCACGCGGTATTGCGCCGGTGAATGCGGATCTGTAACGATCCGTTGTGCTGCTGCCTCCGGACGAATATTGCTTGCCCAGATGGTTGCAAAGCCGAGGAAAAAACGTTGCTCAGGAGTTAAGCCATCAATCTTCTCATTGCCTTTCCCCTGGCTTGTCCGTTTAAATGCTTCATAAGCTATGGTCACACCCCCAAGGTCTGCGATGTTTTCGCCAAGGGTAAGATGACCGTTGACAGAAAGTGTATCCAGGACAGTGTAACCATTGTACTGGTTAACTATCAGTTGTGCTTTTGCCATAAATTTTGCGGAATCTTCCGGCAACCACCAGCTGTTCAGGTTTCCTTTTGCATCGAAGTTTCTTCCTTCATCATCGAAACCGTGGGTGATTTCATGCCCGATCACTGCGCCAATACCACCGTAGTTTACAGCATCATCCGCATCCTTATTGAAAAAAGGCGGCTGAAGAATTCCAGCAGGAAACACAATTTCATTATTCGAAGGATTGTAATAAGCATTCACTGTTGGCGGGGTCATTCCCCATTGAGTTTTATCCACCGGTTTGCCTACCTGGTTCACCATGTACTGGTAATTCCATTTCGTTGCATTCATCAGATTTTGGAAGAAATTATCACGGCTAATTTCCAGTCCGGCATAGTCTTTCCACTTATCCGGATAACCGATTTTGCGGGTGATAGAATGTAATTTCTCAAGTGCTTTCTTTTTTGTTTCATCTGTCATCCAGTCCAGCTTCTGAATCCGCTCATCATAGACAACCATGAGGTTCGCGACAAGTTCATCGGCTTTTTTCTTTGCATCCGGCGGAAAATATTTCGCCACGTACAATTGTCCAAGTGCATCGCCGATCATTGCATCACACAATGCAGTCATTCGCTTCCAGCGGGGCTGGATTTCTTTCTGTCCATTCAGGATCTGGTTATTGAAATGGAAATCCTGCATCACGATTTCATCGTTCAGTACATTTCCTGCCAGATTGAGAAGGTTCCACTTGAGGTAGATCTTCCAGTTCTCAATGGAATTTGTCTTCAGTTGGGTCTCAAGTTCTTTGAGGAAGTCCGGTTGTCCGAGTACGAGATAGTCGTACCTGCCGTGCACTTCCATTTTGTCCATCATCTCTGCCCACTTGATGGCAGGTGTCATCGCATCCAGGTCCGCAATGGTGACTTTGTTATACGTCTTGAATGGGTCACGCATTTCTGTGCGTGTCATGGAAGCAGCGGCAAGTTTGGTTTCAATTGCCATCACGACATTCGCATATTTTTTGGATGACGCTGCATCCAGGCCGTAGAGTTCAAACATCTTTTCCACATGGCGAATAAACTCTTCACGGATTGATTTGGAGCGCGCATCCTCTTTCAGGTAATAATCACGGTCAGGCAGCGACAGCCCACCCTGGAATATTTGCGGAACAACAACTTCGCTGTTTTTCGGATCCTGTCCGGTATAGAATCCAAACATCGGATTTGACCCCCACATCTGCAGTTTTGCCGTGTACGACAATATTCCTGTCAAATCGGATAGTTTATCGATGTTGTCCATTTCGCCTTTGATCGGCTTCACGCCTTCACTCTCAATTTTCGCTGTGTCCATTGCGCTGTACCACATGTCTCCCACCAACTGCTCAAGGCTGCCTTTTGCGGCATCTTTTTTAGCTGCGGCGGATTCCTGAATTTCACGAAGGTATTTACGGTTGTTCTCACTCAGGATGCTGAAAGATCCCCAACGCACCTGATCCGCCGGAATGGGATTGGATTTTATCCATCCGCCATTCGCATAATGGAAGAAATCATTCTTCGGACTCACCGTGGAATCGAAGTTTGAAAGGTTTATTCCGACGCCCTTTTTAGCTTCACTCTGAGCACAACCATAGAAGATTGCCGAAGCCGCAATCGCAGTTGCAGCTGCTGCAAATAATTGTTTTTTCATCTGATAATGTTGGATTATTTTTTTGTGTAGGACAAAAGTAAAAGAAAAGGCGGGCAGTAAAAAAGGATTAACCTTTCTTTAACATCATGTATTCTGCTGCCTGTCAGCGATCCGGGAATAAAACCAGAGTCTGCACAGCCCTGTTTGTTCCATAAACCTTGTTCCGGAAAAAAAATACCAAAAACCATTTTATTGAACAGGAAATAACAATCACCGGCTTGGCTTTTTTAGAGGAATGGTTTAGGTTTGTAGAATGAAAATCAGGAATGGATTCGTATTGTGTGTTCCCCTGTTCCTGCTCATTTCGTGCGAAAATGACCTGAACAAGGTTAAACTCTACGGAAAAGGTGAAAAGGCACCGTCAGAATCTGCAAAAAATATCAAAATTCTGTACAGCGATTCCGCACGTGTGCAGGTGGAAGTGACGGCACCGGTACTTGACCGCTATGAATCAGAAAATCCGTATATTGAAATGACCAAAGGTTTGCGTGCCATATTCTATGATAGCCAGTTAAATGTGAAAAGCAGGCTTGATGCGGATTATGGTATCCGGTCGGAACGGGAACAGAAAATGGAAGCCCGAAAGAATGTAGTGGTGGTGAATCAAAAAGGTGATCGTTTGAATACTGAACATCTGATTTGGGACGAAAAAAAACAAAAACTGCTAAGCGATGAATTTGTAAAAAATAACAACCCGGGATGAAATCATTAATGCCAAGGGATTTAAGGCAAATAAAGATTTAGATCGAAAGAGACACCGTCTGACCTCAAGTCACTAACCAACCTGTTAGCCCGTCTCCGGCTTAAAAAAAAAAA